>DHMD01000033.1 GCA_002405615.1 Christensenella sp. UBA4651
AATCTGCTCACATATAATATATATATAATATAAGGATAAGAGAAGCCATAATTTGTGGCTTTTTTTTGTTAGTGTTGGAGGATAAAAAGTAGAGAGAATTTGTGGCATATTGAGTATGGTGATTTTGTAAAAATGTGGGACAAGTGCATAAATTTTGATATTTCACTTGAAAATTGCAAAAAAGTATGTTATAATGACAGACAGAATAGTGGTATTGAGCACATTTTTGTGTGATTTTGTATTGAATTTATAGTGATGATAGTGTTTGAATTTGGCTGGTATTTTGTCTATGCTATGGTTCGTGCTGTCGCTTATCGTAAAAAATAGGGAGGTATTGCCCATTGCGGGCATAGATTTTTTACATAGAGGGGTAAATATGGAATATGTAAAGAATGTGTTAGGCTATTATTTCAGAAACTTCCTTTATCTCATTATCTTTGCTGCTGCTCCTGCGATTTTTGTGGGTTTATTACTCAAACCATTTGGGATATTTGAGTTTGCTTTTGAATACCATAACCTCACATTGAATAATTACGGCGATTTCTTCGTCAATATATTTTTAGGTAGTTGGTGGAGTGTACTATATCTGTTTTTGGGCTTGGTTCTGATAATTGTTACTACCAGTTTGATGTTGGGCTTTATTGAGAGTCATTTCAGGGTGGGGAAGCCATCGCTCGTCAACTCGTTTAGTCTAAACAATAATGTGTTGGGTGTGGCAAAGTCTACTTTTGCACTATTCTTGCTTGCTTTTGTTGTTGAGATTTTGCTGTCGTTATTGATGTTTTTTGTACATTTTTTGAGCGGTGGCAATGCTGTAGCGATAATTTTTAACTACATTGTTGCACTCGGAGTGTGTGTGCTGCTAGGGAGAGGGGTCAACCTCTTTGGGTATGCGACCATTGATATGCTCATCAATAATGCGCCGCTGCTAGTTGGTTTGTCAAATGCTAGCAGAGCAGTTTCAGCAAAGGGCAACAAGGTTTGGCTTGTTGAGGTGGTGGGATTTTTGGTATGCTTCGGCATAATGCAAATTTTTACCGCTATCGGGTTGCCGATGGTTGGCAATATTATCTCAATTATTTTGTTTATGCCTTTGGTGTGTGTGAATAGTATGACATTGTTCTTTGAGCGAAACAATTTGCCACGCAAAGATACTCTCAAGTATTATGAAATGCGTTAAGGGGAATAATAATGATAACAACTGATTCTATCAAATTATTTTTACGCAACGGCGGTTTGGTTTGGCGTGTGATGGTGTACATTGTAATTTGTGCGCTTTTACTCGGCGGACTGTCTGTCGCAATATGTATGCCATTTATTCAACAATTGGTTGACACAGGTTGTTTTAACCAAATTTTCGATATTTTCACAGGTAACGTTGCAAATATCCAACTTGGGGCAATTTTGGGCTCGGTATCTCAGGTCGTTATTGACATTATGAATATTATCTCCCAAAATATCGGCACAATGTTGCCTATGGCTATCGGCTTGTTCTTTATTTGGGGCGTGCTGGGTAGTTTCCTGTTTGGCTTGGGCGAATTAGCAGTTGCGGATAGTTTGTATGGATATATGGGGAGTAATACCAAGATTGGTTTCACGAGTTGTTTCATCAAGAATATCGTTAGGTCAGTCAGGTTGCAACTGTCAAAATTGGTTACGGTTTTGCCTTTTAATATGCTGATTTGGGCTGCTGTGTATGGTTGTTTGATGATGCACACTTCTAGCAGTACATTGGTATTGGCTATTGCGCCGTTTGTACTGATTTTGGTTGTTACGGTTTTGCTTGCTCTCAAAAGGACAATCTTTTGTGCTTGGGCACCATGCATAATTGTTCAGAATACTGGCACTTGGGAATCGCTGGGGTATTGTATGCAAGATGTATTCAAGAACTTCGGCAAAATTTATGGTAGGCAATTTATTCTGACGCTGTCAATTATTGCTGTAACTATTGCTGCGATAATTTTGACCGCTTCTGTTGGGCTGATTTTGACAATTCCTGCGGGTGTTGTATTCTGTGGCGTAATGAATATGGTAATCTACTTCTATATCAACGGGCTAAAATTTTATGTAGATGATGATGTGATAGTTTCATCAAAAAAGAAAGAAAGTTTGGAGAATATCAATTCTTTGAAAGATATAATTTAACATTTTTGGATTAAAAGGAGAAAATTAAAATTGAACGAAAATTTACAACAAGGTGGGGCAGAAAATAAAATTACGGCAGAAAATTCTGCATTTAATATTACTGCTCCTGTCGTAACAAAAAAATTTATAAACAAGAAATCACGCAGAGACTTTGCGAAAGGTGCTGTTGAGAATAATGCTAACGAGGGGGAGAATGTAGGCAAGAATAGCAATGTTCGTAATTTCAAGCCTCGCAAGCAGGCAACCAAAAAAGGTGGCGCAGTGCAGAACCAAAAGCCTGTAAACCGTAGACAGAGAAGTGGTAAGGGGTTGGAAGTAATGTTCTTCGGTGGTGTCGGCAAAGTCGGCGATAACATTACAGCACTTCGTTTTGGTGATGACATTTTGGTTGTAGACTGTGGTGTAGGGTTCGCTGAGCCTGATATGCCGGGTGTAGACCTAGTTATTCCTGATATGTCTTGGCTAAAGGCACACAAAGAGATGATTAAGGGTATTTGTATTACTCATGCTCACGAGGACCACATTGGTAGCTTGCCATATTTCCTTGACGATGTCAAAGCTCCGCTCTATGCGAGCAAATTGAGTATCGCTTTTATCGAGAACAAGTTGCGTGAGTTCCCTCGTGTAAAAATGAAGGGACACGCTGTCAATGCAGGTAATGTAGTCAAAATTGGCTGCTTTACTGTGGAGTTTATTCATGTGAACCACTCTATCCCAGGGGCTTTTGCTTTGGCTATTACTACTCCTGTGGGTGTAGTGTTTGTTTCGGGCGACTTCAAGATTGACTTTACTCCGATTGCGGGCGAAACGACCGACCTTTCTCGTATCGGCGAGTTGGGCAGAAAGGGCGTGCTACTTATGATGTGCGAGAGTACAAACATCGAGCGTCCAGGTATGAGTATGAGTGAGAGTGTCGTTGGAGCGACTCTGGCAGAAATTTTTGAGCAGGCAAAGGATAGGCGTATTATCGTAACTTCATTTGCGTCTAACGTTCACCGTGTTCAGCAGATTATGGACTTGGCAAAGAAATATAATCGTAAGGTTGCGTTTGCTGGTCGTAGTATGATTAATAATATGGAATTGGCGATGAAAATCGGCGAGATTAGATTCGACCACAAGCAAATTATTGACATTGAAAAAGCGGGTAGGCACAAGGACCACGAGATTATGATTTTGGGTACTGGTAGCCAAGGTCAGGAGCATACCGCTATTGACCGTATGATTAATGGCGAAATTCCAGGTATTCAAATCGGTACAAACGACACTGTAATTTTCTCATCTTCACCAGTTCCAGGGAATGAGAAGTCTGTAACAAATATGATTAACGAGTTAATTGCCAAGGGTGCAAATGTTATTTATGATGATTTGCGTGATGTGCATGCGTCAGGACATGCTTGTCAAACTGAATTTATGATAATGCACAAGTTGGTTAAACCTAGGTTCTTCTTGCCAATGCACGGCGAGGTAAAGCACCTCAAATATCACGAGCAGTTTGCTATGAAAATGGGTATCAAGCAGCACAATATCATCGTTCCTCATGTGGGGTCTGTTGTTGAGGTTACTCCAAATTCTATGGTCGAGTTGGCTGATGTTCGCTCTGGCGAAAAATTGGTGGACGGCAAGACTATTTGTGAATTGGAGAATTCTGTTGTAAAAGACAGATTGCAACTCGCAGAGGACGGAATTTGTGTGGTTGCGTTGAGTGTAAATGCTCGTACTGGTCAAGTTTTGTCAGGGCCAGACATTATCCCTCGTGGTTTTATTTATCCGCAAGAGATGAATGATGTTATCAAGGAAGCAAAGCAGGCTACCTTGGACGCATTAAAGAGCACTGGGGCGGAGAAGATTGATTGGCAAGAGATGAAAGCGATTATTCGCAGAGTCCTAACTAATCTGTTCTTCAAACGCACCAAGCGTAAACCTTTGATTATACCTACTATTATGGAGTTATAAATCGTGGATGAATTTTTAACAAGATTAGAAAAATATGCTAGAAAAAACAAAATCCCCGTAGTGTTACCCGACACTCGGGAATTTTTATGTAATCTAGTTAGAGAGCAGAAGCCAGCACGAATTTTGGAAATAGGAATGGCAATCGGCTTCTCTGGGTCGAATATGCTCAAAAGTTTTGACGGAGCGAAACTCACTTGTTGTGAGGTGAGCAAACCAAATATTGAGGAGGCGAGGGATAACTTTGCTATGCAGGGGCTTACTCCTCGTGTGGAAATCATTGAGGGCGACTGTATGCGGACTTTGCCTACGCTTTTGGGGCAGAAATTCGATTTGATTTTTTTGGACGGGCCAAAGACATTTTATTTGGATATGATTGATTTGATTTTGCCGCTTTTGGCTCAAAATGGTGTTTGGGTGTCTGATAATGTCTTGTTTAGAGGAATGGTGCGTGATGGTGCGCCAATTACCGAGCATAGGTTTGAGCGTACTGCGAGAATTTTGGACGAATTTTTGACTAAATTGCAACAAAATGAAAAACTTGACACGCAAATTTTACACATAGGGGACGGTTTGAGTGTCGTGAAATTTAGAGGGGAAGAAAATGAGTAAGTTAGAGATTTTGGCGCCAGCTGGCGACATTGAGAAATTAAAAACCGCATATTATTTCGGTGCTGATGCGTGTTACTTTGCTGGTAAGAAGTGGGGGTTGCGTGCGTTCAGTGAAAATTTCGGTAATGATGAGTTGCGTGAGTATGTGGAGTACGCTCATAGTTTGGGCAAAAAGGCATATATTACCGTAAATATTCAGGCACACAATAGCGATTTTGAGGGATTAGACGATTATTTGAGGTATTTGGAGCAAATCGGTGCAGACGCTGTTATCGTTTCGGATGCTGGTGTTATGAGTCTGTGCAAGACGGTTGCGCCTAAATTATCTATCCATTTGTCTACTCAGGCGTGCGCTACAAATAAGTATGCTGCGAAGTTTTGGGCTGATGCTGGCGCTAGCCGAATTATTTTGGCTAGAGAGTTGAGTATTGAGGAAATCAAGGAAATTCGTGATTTCTTGCCTCAAAATATCGAGTTGGAGGCTTTTGTGCACGGCGCTATGTGCATTAGTTACAGTGGTAGGTGCTTATTGAGCAATTATTTGACTGGTAGGGATAGTAATCGTGGTGCGTGCGTGCAGGCTTGTCGTTGGGAGTATTACATTACTGAGAAAAGCCGCAAGGATAATGGACAAGGCGAGGAGTACCAAATTCAGCAAGATGAGAGGAGTACTTATATCCTCAATAGCAAGGATTTGTGTATGGTAAATTATCTCGACCGTTTGGCTGCTGCTGGGGTTACGAGTTTCAAGATTGAGGGCAGAATGAAGTCGCCTTATTATGTGGCTAATGTCGTAAACACTTATCGTAGAGCGCTCGATTTGTTGGAGAGCGACCCAGAGAGTTATCAAATTGACCCAAAGCGTGTGGTGGAATTGGAGAAATGTAGCCACCGCAGGTTTACTACGGGATTTTTCTTGCACGAGGGTGATAAGGAGTATTCTGAATCTAGTCAGCCTGTGTCTACATACGATTTTGTTGCACAAGTTGTCCGCGATAGTCAGGACGGATTTGCTATGATTGAGCAAAGGAATAGGTTCAAGGTCGGCGATGAAATCGAAATTTTGTCGCCTCGTGATACCTTTAACAAGACTTTTGTCGTTGAGGAAATGTATGATGTTGACGGCGAGCGTGTAGACGATGCCCTGCTAGTTCAGCAGCAACTCAAAATCAAGTGTCCATATGAGTTGTGTACAGGCGATATTTTGCGTAAGAAAAAAAATAAATAGTTATATAAACTTTGCCAAACGGCAAAGTTTTATTTTTTTTGCCTAAACTCGCTGTAATTAGCGTTTTGCTATATTAATAAGAAAAGTTATGCTCAAATTTCTCGAATAAAGGAGTAAGCATAACTTTTTTAGTTTTCATAAATATGCCAGTCGATTTCAGTTTTGTTCATTGATTTTAGGAATTCATTGCATTTACTGAAATGCTTGCAGCCAAAGAAACCTGCATATGCTGATAATGGGCTAGGGTGTGGGGCGGTCAGCACAAAATGCTTTGTTTTGTCCACCGCTTCGCCAATTTGCTTGGCGTTGTTGCCCCATAACATAAAGATTATAGGGTCATTTCGCTCGTTGAGCAGTTTTATAATCGCTGATGTAAACTGCTCCCACCCTTTGCCACGATGTGAGTTTGCTGCCCCTCGGCGTACTGTTAGGACAGAATTTAGTAATAATACGCCTTGCCTTGCCCATTGCGTGAGGTCGCCAGATTTCGGAATAGGGTATCCGAGGTCGTTCTGTATCTCCTTATAAATATTTTGTAGACTAGGAGGAATATCCACGCCTTTTTGTACGGAGAACGAAAGTCCGTGTGCTTGTCGTGGTTCGTGGTATGGGTCTTGACCGATAATTACCACTTTGACTTTGTCGTACGGCACGAGATTCAGTGCGTTAAAGACATTATCCGCCTCTGGATAAATCGTATAATGGCTGTATTCGTCATCGAGAAATGCCTGCAATTCTTTGTAATATGGTTTTTCGAACTCTGGTTTAAGTAGTTCATACCACGATTTTGATATTTTCATACGTAATTTTTCCTTTCGTTTTTTTATAAAATATCACTTTTGCAGGTCAAAAGTCAATCGATTTTTGTCATTTATACTATATATATAAGGAATAGGAGGGGCGATTTTTTATAAAAAATTGTCCAAAAAACCGCAAACACACGGGTGGGTTGACCGCACTATCCTCAAAAAAGGGCAAAAAACACCACTTTTTTGATAAATTTTGAAAAAACTTTGAAAAAAGTTGTTGACATTCTCTTTCATTACTGCTATAATGGACACCGTCATCACGTGAGTAACGTATGACAAGCACTTTGAAAATTGAATAGTTTTATACAAGATAAAGTTAAGGTTTTTTGAGTTCTTGTCAATTTCTGTACGTAAGTACAAATGAATTAACAATTAATCAAAATCTCAAATTACGCAAGTAGTTTGGTTTTGAGTCATAATTAAACATTAGAGTTTGATCCTG
>DHMD01000063.1:0-284 GCA_002405615.1 Christensenella sp. UBA4651
GCTCGCAGGGGTTAGAATTTGTTTTGTCTAGTGGAAATTATCCGAAGCAAGACAAGTATATAACCATAGAAGGAGTTTTTGGCACGTATAAAGAAAATGGTGCAATATATTGCTATCTTAAATCATCAAGAATTGTTTAATCAACAAATCAAAAGACACCATTTGTTGAAAGCAAGGTGCTAAATTTTGTAATGCTTTGAGTGTAATTATCTAACAATAGTTAAAGTGATATAATTTACCAATGAACCTCAATTGATTGCTAATACAACTTTTATAAGGAAATA
>DHMD01000063.1:365-7489 GCA_002405615.1 Christensenella sp. UBA4651
TTATGCTATAATTATTTTGCTGGAGATGGTTCTTCCCATTTCGGAATGTTTATCGATGGTGTTTTATTGGGATTTGCTATTGGCATTTTTCTGGTTGGAATTATATTAATTATAATTGGGCTTATACACATATACAAGAGTAAAAAAAATAGTAAAAAGGAGCAAAATGATGTATAGAACAGAACTAATAGGCTATACGCCTGTAGCGAAGAAAATGGCAAAGAAAATTGAAGACAAGTGTAACGAAATGGAAAAAGAAGGCTATGTTTTAGTTTCTGCAACCATTACACTAGGAGCAAAAGCTATTTTAATTTTTCAGAAGTAAAAAATGCTGGGGGCGTCCCCAGTATTTTTTTACTTTAAAATTTTATATTTTTTGGCTCTTACCATATTTATAAGGATTTAAGCGCCACATAAGGAAATTAATGATGTTTTTTCTATGGTTTGGTTATATCATAAAAACTGAAAACTTATATTGATTTTTTATTTATATCTTTTACCTAAAATGCCTTGTTTCACATCTATCTAAAATTAGGCATTAAAAGCTTAAAGAAAATTATGGCAATTGATATAAGACGAAATAAAATTATATAACACGAATTTACAGGATAAAATAAGGGATTAAAAGGATTTTTAATTTATACAATAAACAATTTTATCCACTACTTGATTTTATTTGTAATTTGTGAGATAATTAATGATAGACAAATTTAAGCCGAATACAAAATCGAAATTATCGAGGTAAGAATGAGGGAGAATAGGTATAAAATATCTAGGAGATTTTTAATCTTTTGGACATTGTTTATAGGAATAGGTGCTGTGTTTGGCGCAATAGTTATGCTTTGCGACCCAGTAGGGAACACGACAGGAATGGCTGGGCTTTTGCCGGGAATGCAAGTTTTGCCGTTCGCCGATATACTTTTTTCCAATTTAGTATTCCCAGGTATTGCGCTCTTGTGTGTAAACGGTATCCCTAATATTGTGGCGAGCATTTTGCTCTTTCAAAACCGCAAGTCGGGCGTAATTTGTGGTACAATTTTTGGCGTAACTCTAATGCTATGGATAATTATTCAGTTTATTATTTATCCATTTAATGTAATGTCGACACTGTATTTTATTTTTGGCTTTCTCCAATTCGTAACAGGATTTATCTGTTTTGCAGGATTCGAGCAGCAGAAATTCGTTTTTGAACCAGACAATTATAAGAATATTGGGACAAGTGAGGGGGCTCAACTGGTTGTTTACTTCTCACGAACAGGCTATACTCGCAAAATTGCATACGAAATAGCAAATGAGCAGGGAGCGGACTTGTTGGAAATCAAAACGACAGAAAAAATTGACGGAAATCTAGGCTTTTGGTGGTGCGGAAGATTCGGAATGCACCACTGGTCAATGCCGCTACAAAGTTTTTATTTAGAAACATTATCAAAATATTCTTCTATCACAATTTGCTCGCCAGTTTGGGTATTCGGCATTTCTGCACCGATAAGGGGATTTTGCGAGTATGCTAAAGGCAAAATAAAGTCTGTAAACTATGTCTTTACGCATTTTATGAATGCAAGATTTTCTAGTTTGGCAAAAGAAATGGACGAATTACTGGGTGTAAAGCACACATCATTTCGTTCGCTCCGTTGCCGTTATGGTAAATTTAAGGAAGTAAAATAACACAAATAATCATAGAAACAAAGAAAAAGAGGCAATTTTGCCTCTTTTTTGTCTTTGTCGTAAATTACTTTGCTGCTTTTGCTTTCTCAATAATTGACTGCACAAATTCATTTTTAGCGTTTACGTAGCCCTTTCGGTCGTGAGTAAACTCTTTTTGATTTTTGAGCTTCAACTGCTCATATTCCTTTGCTGCCTCTGGGTGTGCAAGCAAGTAATCCCTAAAAATGATGTGGTTTTCCCAATTTTTGCTCCCAATTATATCGACATGGATTAGGTGAGTTCTAATTTCATCACCGCCTCTGCGGCCTAGGACTTCGCCTTTCTCCTCGATTTTGTTTGCAACATCGTATCCAGCCTGTTGCAGGAGTGGAATGGTAGCGAGCATTGCCTCCATATCTTTGACTCCGACACCAACATCTAGAATAGGTTTCGCCATAATATTGGGTATAGAAGTACTACCTACATGCTGGATGTCGATAGCCAAATCGCCCAATGCTTTTTGCAAAATTTCTTTTTCATTTTTGAAATTTTCTGCCCATACATTCTCGTGTGGGACAAGTCTAACTGTCCCTCTTTCTAATCCTAACATAAAACTCACCTCCTTAATGTGAATTTTTATTATAATAAACTATTTTGAAAATGTCAACCAAAAATAAAAGAATAATGCAAAAATTTACATTATCCTTTGTAATTTGATTATTTTGTCATAAAATCGCAAAAATCTTGTAATGAACCGCTTTTGTATATGGAGGCATCATAACAGTACTTCTCTTGCGACTCAGCAGTAATCAAAAAAACATCTAGACCTAGTTTGTTTGCGGTCATATCGCAGACGATATCGTTACCAACCATAATACATTCGTCCGCTTTGAGATTCTGTATATCCAAAATTTCTTGATAGTACCTTAAATTAGGCTTGCAGTGATGGAAATCTTCGAATGAAGTAATTAACTCAAAATCGTCAGGATTCAGCCCAGCCCAACGAGTTCTGATTATTTGTGATTCGTTTGGTGTGGTTGGGTCTGAAGCAAGTATTAAACGATAACCTTCTTCTTTGAGAGAGTTGACTACGTCTGCCGCAAGAGGGTTGGGGTAGCAAACTCCTGCAACATACAATATTTTTGAGCATAAAACTCGTCGAAGCTACTTTTATAATCTAAAATATCATCGCCAAGTTTTTGAGCTAAACTCGACCAAAATAGCTCTTCATTTGTTTATTCGTCCGTATTCTCTTTCATTGTGAGAACGCTGTTCCAAATATTAGAAATTATATCTTCTTTTTCCGTTTCTACTGCAAACACAGGAAATGAGATAGACATAAGTTCTAAAAAAATAAGTTTTCGTCTATTGGTCATAGTGGGTCGAATAATATATATTCAATATCTTTTTTCATAAAAACTTCTAAAATGTGTGATTATTATGAATATTAAAATAAAATATATCTTTGTTAGTTTTATTTTGAGAATGGGCATTGCTTGTTAGAGAAGAATGAAATCAGCACCGACCCAGGGCCAACATGTGCACCAACGATAGGAGAGATTAGTAGTCGCTTGATTGTTATGTTAGGTGCGAATTCTTTTACCAAAGCCTCCAATTCGTCTGCTGTCGCTGGCTCATTTGCATCGGCAATATAAACGCTTGTTGAAATTGTAGGGTCATAGTTTTCTTTGAAATATTCACTGATGACTTGCAAACTCTTTTTTATACCCTTTTGCTTATTTATCATATGCAGGCCACCGCCGTAAATTGTTATAATTGGTTTAATATTTAACATTGAGCCAAAAAAAGCGGTCGCAGCGCCGATTCTACCAGTGCGTTTCAGAGAGTTTAAGTCATCAACTACCAAATAGCCTTGAACCAAATGCTTCATCTCGTTCAAATCAGCGGCATTTTCCTCAATCGACTTACCCGCAGCCTTGTTTTCCGCCATCCTTTCAGCCAAAAGCCCCATAGGAGCGGTCGCCAAAAGTGAATCGACAGGCACAAGGTCAACATCAGGGAATTCCTCTTTTAGGTTCTTCGCTGCCATTTGAGCCGCTTGGAAAGTAGAAGACAACCCGCTCGATAGGCATACGTACAAGGCAGATTTTCCGCTAGCCAAATAAGGTCTAAAATACTCCTCGTATAGGGCAGGATTAATTAGCGAGGTCTGAAAAGAACATTTTTTCTTGATCTGTTCATAAAAATTAATCAAATCCATTCCATCATCGCCAGCAGTATATGTTTGGGGTTGGTCGTTAAGAGAAACCTCCATAGGTAGTAAATTTATCTCGTATTGTTTGGCAAATTCTCTATCAATGTCGCCCGCAACATCCATAAACAATAAATAATCTTTCATATTTTGTCCTTTTGTATTTACATTTTTATCGAAATTTGTTATATTAACAGTAATTACAAATGTAATAACTCTTATCAATTATATCGGATAAGAGAATAAAAATCAAATAATAGTAAACGCAAATGACAAAAAAGGAAAAATTGTAATGACTGTGGATAAAACAAGTGGACTAAAAGCCTACAACGAGAATCTAAATAAAGTTGTGAGAGAGAGTTTGCAGCAAGCCCTCCTAATGCTAATGGATGTAAAGGAGTTTTCCAAAATCAGCGTAACCGAACTTTGCAAAAAGGCGGGGGTGTCCAGAATGGCTTTTTATGGGAATTTTGCTAGTATTGACGACTTGTTAGAGGATATTGTCCGTGAATATAGCAGCGACCTTGTTTATAGAATTGGTAGCCCTTTTCGCAATGGGATAAAGTTGAGTTGGTATGAGCAAATGTTTGCCCGAGTTGAGGCAAATTCGGATATTTTGAGCCTGCTTTTTCGTGCTGGGTTCAAGTATAAATACCTCTCAATTATCAATAATTCCGTTTTGCATAACCCCGATATACCAACACACAAAAAATATTTACGATTGTCGTGGGCGGGTAGTATAGTGAATATAATTATATATTGGATAGACAACAATTTGCAAGAGAGTGTTAGCGAAATCGCCAAATTCTGCTATCAGCATCTCAACAAGATTGCCGAAAAGGCGTAAGAATTATTGCTTTTCTGCTCTGTCTGTGATACAATACGATGAGGAAATATATGAAGAAAGTTGTTTTAATTAATTCGCCGATTTATGATCGCA
Source organism: Christensenella sp. UBA4651 (assembly GCA_002405615.1). Lineage (GTDB taxonomy): Bacteria > Bacillota > Clostridia > Christensenellales > UBA1242 > UBA7867. The sequence continues at coordinate 5,162 of DHMD01000063.1, forward strand.
AGGTAGCGGATAAAGAAGATTATCTACCTCCTCTTGGCTTGGGATATATTGCCACAGAGATGGAGAGGAATGGTATCGATGTTCAAATTCTAGATGCGGTTTTCAATAATTATACAATTAACGAAATTATTGATATATTAAATATTCAAAAGCCCGAATTTGTTGGGGTTAATATTTTTTCAGTAAATTTTGATTTGGTTAAACAATTAATAGAGCGTTACACATGTAAAACCACATTTTTGGTTGGAGGAAAAACGGTAAAGCATATTTACAAAGATATATTATCCTTTAACACGCCCAACAAAATAATTTGTACGGTGGGCGAGGGCGAATATGTCAATACAGCAATAGTGCTAGGGAATGTTATTTCTTCTCCCAAAGTTCACAATGGCGATAATAGGCTGGCCTATTTTGTTGACAAAGATTCCCCTTATTTCCCCAAGGATATTTCCAGTCTAACTCTAAATAGAAAGTTTTTTCTAGATAGACAAATAATAAATCCTTATAGTAAAGTTGAGGAAGCAATAGTAACTTCAAGGGAATGTATCTATAATTGTGCTTTCTGTGGTGCTGCACGCAGTATTAATAGGGATAGTTATGCACGCAGTAGAAAGACAGAAAGCATCGTTGATGAATTGACGCAAATAAAAAATGAACATCCACACACTCAAAGTATTAGGGTTTTGGATGACCTTTTTTTACGGAATAGGGAAAGTATCAAAAAGGCTGTGGGTATATTTTCAAAATTTGATTATGATTGGCGTGCAATGTGCCATATCAAATCTTTGGTAAATAACACCGATTTGCTGCCACAACTGGCACAGTCAAAATGTAGAGAGTTAGAAATTGGTATAGAGTCTGGAAATGCTGATATAAGGAAGTACATACACAAGGAAAGTTCGCTGAACGAAGTAAAAGAAGTTATTTATGAGGTGTTAATCAATGGCATAAATGTTAAAGCGTATTTTATACTAGGCTTTCCTACTGAAACATATGAGCAATGTTTGGATACATTCAAATTTGCGAAAGAGTTGGCACAAATTTCGAGAAATACTGTCGGAAATTTCAGAGTTAGTGCATTTCAATTTAGACCATATCACGGGACCGAATTGTTTGGCAAAATTAGCGGTTTTGTTCCAAAATATACAATAAACAACAACCTAAACAATAAAAGTAGACAGCAATTTAACTTTACTGCGGGAAATTTTAGCAATTGCCCACAAGATAAATTAGATAAACTGATTAATATGACAAATAATTTGTCAGAGGAGGAACACAGAGATGAATATGCTGAATGTCAGAGAATGTAATCGCTGCGAACTGTGCAAGAACCAGTCGCCTTTGCTAGACGAATACAAAAAATCAGATGTTATGTGGGTAGGTCTATCAGCAAAAAAAGTTAATGATGTATTGAATGATTACCCTTTGCAGAATGATACAAATAGTGGTAAATTGATTGAAAGAATTGAAAAGGCTAATCCGCAATTTTCTTATTACAAAACGAATTTAGTGAAATGCTTGCCTCTTGATAGAGAACAAAAGTTGCGCTATCCAACTCAAAAGGAAATGGAGGCGTGCTTATGCAATTTAGTATGTGAAATAAATGAGGTAAAACCGAAAGTAGTATTTTTGTTGGGTGGGATAGTTTCAAAGTTTGTTTTAAGCAAAGTAAAGGATAAAACAATAACAACTGATACAAAATTTGTTTCCATAGAACACCCCTCTTATATTTCGGTATACAAGAGGAAGTTTGAACAAGAATATATTGACAAAATATCAAGCTACATAAACGAAAACATAAGTTGTCAAAACGTTATGATAAAACAATAACTCCTATACAATGCAAAAAGCATCTTGAATGGCGCAATTACCATAAACAAGATGCTTTTTGTTATTTATATTATTTATTCGTTCAAATCAACTGCTGTTGAGAATCGCTTTTTCCTGCGTCTGTGATTAATAATCAAAACAACAACAGTCACAACGATACTTATTGACATAAGCACCAAGCCTACAATTTGTGCTGTTGTTAGCTCGCCTGTGTCTAGGTTTTCCGACTTGCAGTAACCAGTTTTGATAATTTCTTCTTCGTCTTCGATGACATAGTACTCTATTTTTGATACGCCATTTAGAGTGCTAATGATTTTTACATCGCAGCCTTTTGCCAAAACATCAACTTTGTTAAAACAGTTCTTTTCGGCGTAAATTATCGTTTCCATTTTCGTTTTGGCATTTGGTACAGATTTTGTATCAGGCATAATCAATTCGCTGGATACAACGGTTCTACTGTCGATATAACCTACGTAATCCGTGCCGTTTTTCTTGTAT
>DHMD01000063.1:7537-18984 GCA_002405615.1 Christensenella sp. UBA4651
CTTTCCCGCCACAAAAGTTGCTCCATTGCTGTCTTTTGAGAGGGTAGGGCTAGCGATAATCGCAATAGTATCTCCATAATTCAATCTGCCAATGCTAGCAATATAGGTGTCTGTCGCAATGGCTTGGCTAATAGGCATAGCGAAGATTTTGGTTATCCCTGTTACGACTTTTGCTGCTTGATTATCAGCAAATTCCTCTACAATTTCATTTTCTATTGCCTCACAATCTGTTTTGAGGATGTATCCCAATTGATATCCGGCTTCGCTATCAAAATTGTTGTCAAATACATAATAAAATGTCGCATTACTTGAATCAAGAACAATTAGCCTTTTGCCGACCTTGTATGCGTTATTTGGTGCAAGCAATGTTTTGTACTGATAAATTTTAGTTTCGTTAGTTGTGATAACTGCGTTAATTACCGAAGTGCTAGCCTCAATGCTTGTGAGTTTTACGCTAGGTGCGATTTCTGAATAGTTTGTGATAAGGCTTTCATTATTCTCGGTGCGTATTTGAGCACAGTAAACCTCATTTGCACTATTCACATAGTAGACGTTTCCATTAACCATATCGAGGTCAAAGCTAACGGTATCCTCGGGCATTTCCGCATAAGGGATTTCTGTTGCTTGGGCGTTGTATTTATAAATTTTGTTGCCAACCCCGACAAATAAATTGCCCAAATTATCTGTATTTAGGTAGGTTATAGTCCCTGAATCGGCTGTATAGATACTGTCCGTTATCTCTTTTGTTTGAGTATCCAGTTTATAGATTTTTTCCCCAATGGAGAAGAAAATCGCAGAATTATCCTCCATTACGCAGAAACCGCCACCGCTTTGGAAAGATAGAGAAGTTTCTCCGATTTTCAGTGTAGAGTAGAGTTCTAGCTGTTTTTGTGGTTGGTTGAAGTAAAGTATTCTATCTCCGTTAATAGTGTATGTAGTTCCGTCCGCACTTTTTGCCAAAGTTTGTGGAGGTAAGGCGATATTATCATCGTCAATCGAATCAATTTTATAATGACTCAAAGTTGTATTGTTTGCCTCATTTATACTATCTACATAATCAATAAACAGAGTAGTGGTTGATACAAGATATTTATCGCCATAACTAACAATATCATACGGCTTTGTGGTGGTTTCCGATGTTTCGCCGACTGTTTCGTGAATAATTGAGGTCGCAGTTTCGGTGTGCTTGATAACCTTTCTGCCGTCTGCATCAATCAAATAAATAGCGCCGTCAAAATGCTTGATTCGAGTAAAATTTGTCGCAGCATAGCCGTCAATATTTATACTGATTTTTTGGTTATTCACTAGCAAAAAGGCAGGGAGTTCTGCTAGCAAAACTTTCGCTCCCATTAGGCTCGATAGAACCAAAATCGCACAGCAAATATAGAATGTAAAAACACAAATAATTTTCTTTTTCATAAGTACTCCTATCCATACTAATTATAGCATAATGTTTTGTAATTGAAAAATATTTTCACTAATTTGGCAAAAAAAAATTATTGCGACAAACCGTGTCAGGAATTTATAAATATACTATGAACATATGTTCGACAATACGATTGATGCGGGCGAATTTATCAACGGAAATAGAACTTTTACAAAAATTTTACAAAAATTTACAAAAAACCTGTCTCAGAGTATTGACAACATAAAAATCATATAATATATTTGTTGTCGAAAAAGGGCGAAAGACTTTTTTAGGGCAAAGTAAAAATGGGGGAAACAAATGAAAAAATTAGTATGGGCAAAGACTTTATTTGAATCTTATGGATACTTGTCGAGGATAATAAAAAGTATCGACAGGTTGGTGCTAGAACGCAGTACAAAAAGCTACTGTGCTGGCTGGTGCGAGTCAACGACAATTGAGCAAATGGAGCAGATTATAGATTTGATTCAGCGAAAAAAACGATTGCAGTCAGTCAAAATGTTGGTAGAAGAATCTATCAAAAATATCGACAAAAAATCTGCTAGAACTTTAATTAGATACTTTTTTGACAAAGTAGATTTGGAAATTTTGGCGGAAGAATTTCAGTTGAGTAAACGCACAATGTCTCGCAGAATAAACTCAATGCTACTCGATGTAATGGATAAGATTGAGGACTTGGGTTACAGTTTGGGGAAAGTTGAATTGCTGCTAGAAAATGAGGGCTGGATAATCGGAATTTTTAACAAACACGCTAGCAAATTTTCGGGTGAAAACGAAGTGAAACCGCTAATACTTCCTCCGCTAAATGTGGTGGAGCGAATGTTCTTGCAGTATTGTAAATAACAATGATTAGGTGTGCATAGTATATGCATAGTACCTGCATAGTACCGCTAAAATGCGGCATTTTTGAGCGTTTTTATCAAAAATCAAAGTCTTGTGGATTATTTTTATCAGGCAAGGATATTTGATTTAGAGATTTGATTTGTCGTCTAGCTGTTTGCTTTTTGCTGCGTTTTGGCTTGATTATTAATAGCAAGATTATGACAGCAGGTATAGTCAACAAGAGTATGATTAATAGATTGTTTGTGTTGCTGAGTTCGGGTGCTAAAATATTGGCGTTTGCTTCAATCGTTGGTTCTAATTGTACAGTTTCAGTGTTACTCTCAAATGGTGTAAGATTGGTTGCAAGGGAGGAATGAATGTAGCCAATTTGAGTCGTACCGCTATCTTCTGCAAACTTACACAAGTACCAAATACCGAGGTCAAGGCTGCTGGTTTTTTGACCATCAACTGAGCCGATATATAGTATGTCGGTGGCGTCATAGGGAATACTTGCTAAATATGTCGATTCGGTTGTTGGCAATTCCCAAACGGTAGCGTTTGCTGTTTTTAGCAAATCAAAAGTTTGAACGCTATACGGGCTATCTGGGGTCGAGTATACTGGTGTAAGGTCGCTAATTTTTGCCGCACCCTGAACACCTAAATACGACACCAATAAGTAGTCGTCATCTAACCGCTTGTTAGGTTTTACAAAGTAGGTTGTCGGCAGTTTGCATACGGCGTCTTGTGTGATAGCTTCATCAGTTGATACTCGATACAAAATAGTGTCTTCTGCCGTTATTCTATAAAAAATTGGCTCGCTAGAACCCGCAAAAATATTGTTAGAATTAGCAACAAAGCCAAGGCTCAAAATGAATAAAAATACAGTCAAAATGTATAAATATTTACGCATCAAAAAATCTCCTAATAAAATAATAGCAAAACAATAATTGAATTCAATATGCAATTATTGTTTTTTTTACGATTTTTATACCAATATGTATCGAATTTTATAAATAAAAATAGAAAGGTGAATTTATGGATTTACGGAGTGCAATTTACGAATTGGAACAGATAAATCTAGAACTTAATCGCCGCAAGCATAACAACAAATTAGCAGAGTATAATACGGGCGAAAAGGTTCACTACAAGCAGTTGGCATTTCATAAATGTACCAAGCGGAATCGGTGGGTTTTTGGTGGTAACCGCAGTGGCAAATCACAATGTGGTGCGGTCGAGGTCGTTTGGCTCGCTAGGGGTATCCACCCATTCAAGCAAAACAAATCGAGTACAGATGGCTGGGTGGTGAGCCTCAGTCAGCAAGTCCAGCGTGATGTCGCTCAAAACAAAATTTTGTACTATCTCAATCCGGAGTGGATAGTGGATATTGTTATGCTAGCGGGGAGGAAAGATTCGCCATCTAGCGGAATTATTGACTACATATTGGTTCAAAATGTCTCGGGCGAAATTAGCAAAATTGGATTCAAAACTTGCGACCAAGGGCGGGAAAAATTTCAGGGCACGAGCCTCGATTATGTCTGGTTTGACGAAGAGCCTCCGTTTGACATTTATCTTGAATGCCGTATGCGTGTTTTGGATAGAGTGGGCGAAATTTTTGGTACAATGACTCCTCTCAAAGGTTTGACTTGGGTTTATAACCACATCTACCTCAACGAGGGGAACGACCCCGAAATTTGGTACGAAGAAATAGAGTGGGCGGACAATCCATTTTTGGATAAAAAAGAAGTTGAAGCAATGTCCCAAATTTTGTCGCCCGATGATTTGGAAAGTCGCCGATTTGGCAAATTTGCAAATCACGGAGGTATGGTTTATAGCGAATTTCAAGAAAGTGTAAATGTAATTGAGCCGTTTAATGTGCCGCACGAATGGTATGATAAGATTAGTATTGATCCGGGATTGCATAATCCTTTGAGTTGTCATTGGTATGCTGTCGATTTTGACGGTAATGTTTATGTAATTGCCGAGCATTATGAGTCGGGCAAAACGCTGGAATACCACGCAAACAAAATAATCCAGAAATGTGAGGAATTGTGTTGGCACAAGGGATTTAATGGCAAATATGAATGTTTGATAGACTCTGCCGCTAATCAAAAGACTCTTTCTGGTACAAAAAGTGTCGCCGAGTTGTTCCTCGATTACGGCATAAATGTCAACACATCGGTAAACAAAGATTTGTTGTCGGGTATTTCTCGTGTCAAAAGTTATCTTTGCAATGTAAATAAGGAAACTAAACTATTTATTTTCAAAAATTGTGTGAATATGATTAGAGAAATCAAAGGTTATTGGTGGGGGAATAATGATGCTCCTGTCAAAAAAGATGACCACGCAATGGATGAATTGCGCTATTACATAATGTCCAGACCAGAAAATGCTATTCCAAAAGAAACGCCCCTCACGCCAGTGCAGTTGCACAAACAAAAGTTAATGAACAAAATTAGACAGCAAAATCTACATAGGAGGTGGTACGGTGATTGATGAAAAAGATACAGAAAAGTTGACAAAATCCTTGTTCAAAAAAGCGGTTGGCTACACAGTCGATGAGGTTGTAGAGGAGTATGTCAACAGCGAAGATGAGCAAGATTTAAGGCTAATTAAGCGAAAAATTACAAAAAAACATATTCCACCTGATATCGCAGCGGCAAAAACGCTGCTTGATTCGGTTGATGAAAATTTTGAGAGATATCGCTCTATGAGTGATGAAGAATTGATAAAAAAACGAGATGAATTGCTCAAAATCATCTCGAAAGGAGGGAAAGTGTGAAGGTATCTTTAACAAGTAGGCGAGTTAAATGTACAGGAAAGGTCGACTGCAAGAATGAAATTTATTGCAATATCAGATTTAGTAAGGCAAGTATAAACTTGTGCAAGTCTTGTACGATAGAGTTATACGAAAAGTTAGCCCAAACACTCGTGCCAAAATCTGTAAAAAGTAAATTTTATATGCCTAAATAACAAAAAAGTGAGGTTTTTATGCAAAAAAATCAAAAAATTGAACAAAAAAGTAAATCAACCAAGCAAAAAGAGTTGATTGCAGAAATCAAAAAAGATTTTGAGCGAAGACAAGAGGAGCGAAAACCTTTTGATGCTCAATGGCAGTTAAATATGAATTTTGTGATGGGCAATCAATATTGTGGAATTGGGCTGAATGACACATTAGATGATTTTGACAAACAATATTTTTGGCAAGAGCGAGAAGTTTACAATCATTTAGCGCCTTTGGTAGAAACTCGTTTGTCAAAATTGGCGAAAGTTCGTCCAATAATGACTGTTTTGCCTGCAAGTGCGGACGCAGATGATATTAATAATGCACACATTTGCAAAAATATTTTGAAAGCAGTTGCCGATAAGTTGGAGTTGAGTGAACTTGTGTCGCAAGCCACTCGTTGGAGTGAAATTTGCGGTACATCATTCTACAAGATTATATGGAATGACTCCGCAGGTTCAGTTGTTGGATTAACTACACTGGGGCAAAAAATTTATGAGGGAGATGTAGATGTGATAGTTTGCTCTCCGTTTGAAATCTATCCAGATAGTAATACTGCAGAATCGCTCAATGATTGTCAGAGTATTATTCACGCACGAGCTTACGATGTGAGGACGATAAAGCGACTTTGGGGTGTGGACATCAAGGGCGAGGATATTGATACATATAATCTGCAAAATTCACAAGTTGCAGGTGGATTGGGATACACTTCTCGGGCTGCAAAGGTTTCAAAAACAGTCAAGCATAACCACGCAATGGTAATTGAGCGCTATGAAATGCCAAATACTGATTATCCTAACGGTAGATTGGTAATTATTGCGGGTGATGAATTACTCTATGACGGTGATTTGCCATACTTGAATCTGCAAAATGGCGAAAGAGGCTTCCCGTTTGTTCGCCAAATCAGTACAGGTCAACCCTCACTGTTTTGGGGAACAAGTATTGTTGAGCGCTGTATCCCTATTCAAAGAGCCTACAATGCTGTAAAAAATCGCAAACACGAATTTATGAACAGGTTGTCTATGGGAGTTATGAGTGTAGAAGACGGCTCGGTTGATGTTGATAATCTAGAAGAAGAGGGACTTAGCCCGGGCAAAGTTTTGATTTACAGACAAGGTGCGAGAGCGCCTCAAATGCTCTCAACTTCTAGTTTGCCGGTCGATTTTAGAGATGAAGAAGATAAACTTATTTCAGAATTTCTCAATATTAGTGGTGTAAACGACCTTTTTGGTACAAATGCGTCCGCACTTACTCAAATGAGTGGTGTTGCTTTGCAATTATTGATTGAGCAAGAGGATATGAGAGTATCTGCCAGTGGTGAGTATATAAAATTTGCATTAAAAGAAATCGGTCGCCACATTTTGAGAATTTATAAGCAGTTTATAACAACTCAAAGAATCAACAGAATTATCGGAGAAAACGGTTCGAGTGAGCTTTTTTACTGGGACGGTAGCGAAATTACTAGCGATGATGTAATTTTTGAAACGGAAAGCGAACTCGGAGAAACGGTCGCTCAAAAACGCAGTATGGTATTTGATTTGTATAATGCAGGACTTTTGCACGATGAAAACGGCAAAATGTCTAACGCAATGCGTATCAAAGTTATGGAAATGTTAGGCTTGGGAATTTGGGAGAACGCAATGGACAACAATTCTCTACAAGTGGAGAAAGCAAAGCGTGAAAACATCGAATTTGCCGAGGGAAAAGAACCTGAAGTTTTGGAAATTCACGACCACGATTTACACATCAATTCACATATTGCATTTATGCTAGGGGCGGATTTTGAGAAGCTATCAGCAAAGAAAAAAGATTTAAGAGAAAAGTTGTTGAAGCATATTCGCAAGCACAAACAATTCAAAAAATTGTCTATTAGAGCAGAGAGTCAAATCTCAAATCAACAAAGCAAATAAACAAAATTGCTCGTCAAGCAAACAATAAAATTTAGGAGTTTTTATGCAAAATAATGATTTTAATACAAAGTTAAAAAGTGATGAACATACACAGCAAGATGAGGTGGACTTGGGAACTTTCAAATCAGTAAAAACCTTAAAAGAGGCTTATGATTGTTTGAGAAAGACTTTTACGCAGAATGCTATGGAGTTGGCTAAATACAAGAAAAATTTGGTTGATGGAAACAATGAAACTGGTGCTGATGAAGTAGTAAATGTAGATAAAAACGATGAAAAAACGCAAAAAAACATAAAAAATAACGATGAAATTAACAAAAATAACGAAAAGACACAAGAAGTTTTGGATGAGAACAAGTCAGACAAGGTAGTATCTACCCCTGACGAATTAAATGTAATTGTGGACAAAGTTAGTACTCCCACATATGACAAATTTGACAATGCTGAATGGCAAGAGAAGGTACAGCAGTTTTTCTTGGATAACCAAGATGCTCGGCAGTATGCTACTGAAATTGGACGCATAATTATGCAAAATGAAATGGTGCGTAACAGTTCTGAACCTTTGGATAAAGCGTGGATACAAGTGCTAAAAAGTAATGCGAAAGCGCATATCAGCAATGATGAATTGGAGCAGTATGCGTTGCAAAATGATGCGATAAAAAACAAAATCATAGAGCAATATTTGGCGGAATTACAGCACAAAAAATCTGCTCCCAAAGTTATATCAGAGCGTGTTGGTACTCAGGTAAGGGCTGGCAAATCTCCTCGTGCATACAGTATGGCAGAGGCCAAGGAATTGGCTAAAAAAATTTTGATTAAATAGGAGAAAATTATGATTAGTTTAACAACTGCTCAAAATGCACTCAAAAATGTGTATTTGAACGCCGTGAGCGAACAGCTGAATTTTCACTCTGACCCTATCTTTGCAATGATAAAGCAGAGTTCGGCTGATGTTTACGGCAAAAACATTATCAAACTTGTTCCTTATGGTATAAATGGTGGGGTGGGTTCTGGTACAGAAGACGGTGCTTTGCCGCCTTGTAAGGAAACCCATTATGTAAACTTTACCTCAACACTCAAAAACTTGTTTGGTACAATTGAAATCACCGACAAAGCAATCCGTGCATCAGCAAATGATGAGGGGGCTTTTGTAAATTTGTTGTCGGCAGAAATGGAGAGTTTGCTGGCTGCTAGTAAATTCAACTTGGAGCGTATGTTTTACGGCGACTCATCGGGTTCACTAGCAACTATTACTGAGATTGCTGCGGCAACCAAGTCGTTTAAGGTAAATAATATTGCACCTTTTGAGGTCGGTATGGTTCTTGATTTTTACAAAGAAGGTGTTCTGGATACTGGAATGGCTGGTGCAAGTATTGTTTCAATCGACCGTGATAGCAAGCAAATTGTACTTGACAAAATTTCTAGCACTTTTGCGACCGCTAATTTAAGCAAGTACAAATGTTACGTACAAGGGAGTAAGGATAACGAATTGACGGGGCTAGGTGAGTTGTTCGGCACTAGTACCACTCTTTATGGCTTAAATCGTGCTGATTACAAGGCTTTGATGCCTATTTCAAAAACTCAAGCAGCAAATACAACTTTGAGTGAAACTTTTATCCAAGAATGTCTTGATTATGTTGAGTTAAATTCTGGATACCAGCCTCAAATTATGGTTGCTTCGGCTGATGCATACTACACTTTGGTAAAATTGATTATGTCATATACAAAAAATATTGAGGCAGTCAACCTAAAATGTGGTGTAACAAGTGTTGCTTATAATGGAATCCCGTTGACGAGAAACAAATATGTTCAATCAAAATCAATTCTGATGCTAAATCCAGACTTGTTTACTTTGCATCAGTTGTGTGATTGGGAGTGGCTCACAAGTAATAACGGTGCAATCCTTACGCAAAAGGAAGGCTACCCAACATATAGCGCAACTTTGGTAAAATACGCAGACTTAATTTGTAATCGCCCAAATGCACAGGGCAAGATTACTTTGGTCTAAAAGGAGGATTTTTTCGATGATTTCATTAAAAACAGCTGATAATGCACTAAAAAATGTGTATTTGGAAGTTCTAAAAAACCAATTTGATTATAATATTGACCCGTTTTTCAGTAAAATTGAAAAAACAAGTAATGATATTTCTGGTTCGACAGTTTGCAAAATTGTTTCTTCTGGGGTTAATGGTGGTATTGGTGCTGGTGCAGAAACAGGTAATTTGCCTACTGCTGTAGGTAACAATTATGTAAAACTTACTGCTCCGCTAAAAAATTTGTATGCTCAAATAGAAATTTCCGACAAGGCGTTGCGTGCGAGCGCTAACGATTCTGGTGCATTTGTTAATCTTCTCAACGCCGAAATGGATAACCTAATTGAATCAAGCAAGTTTAATATGAGAAGGATGTTGTATGGCGATGGTTCTAGTATTATGGGCGAAATTTTGGAATATACCAAGAATAGCCCTACATACAAGGTACAAAATGTAGAAAAGTATATTGTCGGGATGAGAGTAACTGGTACAGTAGATGCTTTGCCTCAAACCAATATGGAAAATTTGGACGTTCTCGATGTCGATTACGAAAACGGCACAATTACAGTGGAAAGTAGGGGTGTAATGACAACAGATATCGAAGATGACGAAATCTTTGAGTTTTGTTTAACTAACAATTATCACCCAATCACAGGTTTGGGGACTCACTTTGCCGCCAAAACTGGTACAGTTTTTGGACTAAACAAGAAAAATTATGAGTTTTTGCAACCAAATCTAATCAATGCAGCAAAATCTACTTTTGATTATATTGAACTTTTGAAGGCCATTGATATGACCAAAATGGATAGAGGCGGTAACACTGATTTTATCGTTACTGGCTTCGATTTCCGCAGAAATGTGCAAAAAATACTCAAAAACAACGCAATTAACTGCGATTTGCAGGTTTTAGAGGGTGGTTTTCATGCTTTAAGTATTGAGGGTGTACCTCTCTATGCGAATAGATTTGTTTCGCAAAATGTTGCGTTTTTGCTCGATTCAAGTTCATTTACCCTACATCAGTTGTGTGATTGGACTTGGTTAACAAATGATAAAGGCGAAATTTTGAGACAAAAAGAGGGCTATGCTGCTCATAATGCGACACTAGTTAAGTATTGTGAGTTAGTCCCAAACCGAGTAAGTGCAAATACAAAGATTATTTTAGCTAACAGTTAGGAGATTTTTATGGCATTAATCAAGATTTCAGGCGATGTTTTTAACATTGTCGATAGAGTGAAAGAAATTGATTCGGGTTATTTTATAGTATATAATACTAAAAAGCATAAGTATGAGGTGCATAATAACAATCAAGATGGCTCGTCTTTTTGTATAACTTGTGATAATGGCTTAAATAGTACAGTAATTTCCAAGTTGAGAAAGACAAGAATTGAAAATATAGATAGAATTTTAAGAGAAATTGATGAAAATAATGCAAAAATTGAGCAAAATGCTAAAAAAGTGATGGCTGATGAAACATCTTTCAAACTAAAAGAAATGTTTGATTATGCCAAAAGGAAGGAGTCCGATAGTGATTTTGTGGATAGTTACAAAACTGCGTGGGCTTAAATTGGGAGGTTAAAATGACGGTTTTGGATGTAGTAAAATTGGTTGCGCAGTATATAGGTGAGCCTGATTTGCTTAAAACAACAACTTTGGGAGGTGATGCAACACCTTCAGAGCAGCAATCAAATAAAATTAATACTTTGATTGATTGCGTAAATGATACTGTACAGAATTTGGCAATGATGTATTTCCCGCTTAAAAAGGAAGAAGTAGTTAGCAGTTCTAATGGTGTCTATTCGTTTACCCTATTTAGTAAAACATTGTTAGATATTTTGAGCGTTGTTGATAATCGGTTGAAATATTCAGTTGATTATTCAATGTTTCCTGATTATTTTGAATCAAAAACTGGTAGTTTGCTTGTTTCCTATACGTATTTGCCTAGTGAGGTATTGTCAACCTCGGCAAAATTAGAGGTCGTAGAAAATAAAGTTACAGCTAGGATGCTTGCTTTGGGTGTAACGAGCCGTTACTTTTTGATTGTTGGAATGTATCAAGATGCTAATAATTGGAACGAAATGTTTGAGCGAGCTATTTTAGTTGCTCAAAGACGGAAGGATAATGTGGTTCTCAAAAAGAGAAGGTGGTTGTGAGTGTTTTACAAGCAAAAATTTCCACTAAACACAAAATCTAACCTAAAAATTCAATTAAGCGACTTTTCTAAGGGGATAAACACAAAGATTACGCAAAATCTGCTGCCT
>DHMD01000018.1:0-14260 GCA_002405615.1 Christensenella sp. UBA4651
CCCCCCCCCGAAGTTTTAGAACTCTTGTTCATAACTGTTCCTCCTTGTTTTTTGGTTTATTTCGCACTATATCTTGTGCCTTGCTTTTTGTCTGTTTTTTACAAGTTTGGGTGTATTTGCCCGATTCACTAACCCCACTTATGTGTTTAGTATACCTAATTTTGACAAATTAGTCAAACGATTTGACATAATTTCTCAAAATTTTTTATTTTTTTGATAAATTTGCAAAAAAACCTTGAATTATTTTTCTTTTTATGTTATACTAGCACAGTACCGTTGATAATCACACCATTATTGATAGTACATCGTGCCTTCATAGTATAAGGGTTAGTACACCAGCCTCTCACGTTGGACATAGGGGTTCGAATCCCCTTGGAGGTACCACTATTACAAAGAACCGCAAGGAAAATTCCTTGCGGTTTTTGTTTTTATATTTATCATATCAATCAATTAATTCTTATAGCAATACCCAAAAGTGAAGTCCACTCCAACTACTTTATTTTTGCTCACAAGCGGCAGCAGGTTCGGCGAATTGCTCGGCAGACTCTTTGAGTTGGTAGACTAAATTATTTGTGGTCGACAACTTATTGACCGACACCTCGTATGCGGTGCGAGTTTCGCTATTTTCCTCATCAATTCGCTTCTGATACTGACGGCTCTGAATCCTACCCGTCAAATAAATTTTCTCACCCACGCCAAGGTCGCTAACAAATCTAGCGTTCCTCCCCCACGCAATGCACGGCAGATAATCTGACTTGTTGTACGCACGATTGACGGCTAGCAACATATCACAGATTTCACGCTTAAAAGGCGTCATACGATAAACGGGAGTTTTGCACAAGTACCCCTCCAACTCGATGATATTGCAGTTTTGCCCCTCGACAGGCTCTACGACCTCACGAACAAAAACGGTGAGCATTAGTTTACTCTTGTTATCCACCATTTTATTATAACTGCGAAATTGTCCAACTATTGCCAAAGTCCCGCCAAGCCCGAGGTTCACCCCTTTCATCAAGCGCTCCGAAATAGTAATCGGGATAATGTCGTACTGCTCCGAGAGTCTATTTACCTCCAAATTTATCTCATAAAAGCCCTCGCCGTAAACTTCGTGGCTAAACTCGGGATTGCTCACTACCTTACCACATAGATATACACGATTGTTGTCAAATTCAAAACTCATAATTATCTCCTGTTTATTCCTAATTTTTATGCGGCTGTCAATTTTTGCACGCCTGCTCGGTCGATAACATAATTATCCTTGTACACAAGGTCGCCGATACAACT
Source organism: Christensenella sp. UBA4651 (assembly GCA_002405615.1). Taxonomy (GTDB): domain Bacteria; phylum Bacillota; class Clostridia; order Christensenellales; family UBA1242; genus UBA7867. The sequence goes on from DHMD01000018.1 coordinate 1,285, forward strand.
GATAGTATAGCCCTGCTTTTTTAGGCGGTCGAGTACGATTGGTAACGCCTCTAAAATATGGTCCGAGTTATTGTGGCAAAGAATGATAGAACCATTTTTTACTCGGTTTAAGATACGGGTACTAATCTCCGCTCCGCTAATTCCTTTCCAGTCTAGGCTATCCACGTCCCACTGAATGGTTTGCAGTCCTAAGCTGGTGGCTGTATCGAGGACAGTATTATTGTACGAACCGAAAGGCGCACGGAAAAGTTTGATATCAATGTCGACAACATCTTTGATTTTTTGGATAGATGTAGTCAACTCGCTCTTTACTTGTTCTGCACTTAATTTCGCCATATCAGGGTGCGTATTGCTGTGCGTGCCGATTTCCATACCTTTTTCGTTGATGAGTTTGACCATATCAGGGAATTTCTCCGTCCAAAAACCGACTAGAAAAAATGTCGCCTTTACATCATACTCAGTTAGTAATTCCACGATTTTTTGCGTCTTGTCCGCTCCCCAAGCCGCGTCAAAACTGATTGCGACCTGTTTTTTGTCCGTTTCTACATTATATATAGGGACTTTGCGCAAATTGTCGCCGAAAAACACCGCCGACATCGCAGACTCGCCCAAAGGTAACGAAAGCACCGCACACAGCACAATACTAGCCAAAGCCAACCAAAGTACTGAGCGTTTTATGATAAGAAACTTCATAACTTCCTCACAAACATATTTTATCAAATTTGGGCTAAATTTGAGTCAAAATTGCTTGTCTAATAATGATGATTAAACTACTATTTTTGTTCAATTTTGTCTAATTCCGCCCCAACTTTGATTTAGTCTATGAGCTTTAATCTCAAATTATGATAGCAAATCGGTTTATCCTCACACAACAAAAAAAGAAAAAGCCCCGAATAGGCTTTCCCTTGACAACAATTATTCGCTTATCAAATTAAATTATTTATTTTCTATTCACAAAACCAGCAGTAACTCGATTTACGCCACGAATGCTAGCGCCTTTTTTCTCACGAGGCAAAATGCCAATTTTGTCCGCATTGATACCCTTGTTCTCTAGGTCGGTTATCAAAACCAACTCGTCAGATTTTTGTACACATTCGGCAAAAGTAACCTTATCCCCAGCGCCGAGCAAAATCAGACGAACACCCTTACGGTATCTAGCTGTTTTAGGAATTTGCGAGATGACTACACGCTTGCCCAAGCCCTGCTCGGTTGCTAGTGCGATTTCGCCCTTGCCGTCCGTAATGTCGGCATACAATAGGTTATCGCCGTCATACAAACTAACCCCACGCACACCACCAGACACACGCCCTTGCTGTGGCACATCGTCCTTGGTCGCCAGCAGTACTTGCCCTTGCTCGGTAACAAAGATGAGGTCCTTGGTTGCGTCCTCAAACTCGACCTTGATTAGTTCGTCATCATCACGAACCTTGATAGCCTGCAAATAACTCTTGACAGTGTTGTATTCATTGTAATTTGTCTTTTTGACAAAGCCTAATTTGGTAAAGAACAAGAGTTCTCTCTGCTCGTTTTCCTCAAACTCAGCCAGAGTAAAGCCGACAATACGCTCGTTTACAGACAACTCCATAAATACATCTTGGGGAACGACACCTTTATCACGGAATTTGCAAGGCTTGATATCAGCCATATTAAAGCGGATACTATACCCTTTGCTCGTGTACGCCAAAATTTCGCTATCACTCTTGACTTGCAAAATTTGCGTGTGGACTTGGGCAAGGCTCGCACCGTCCTTAAAGTCCTTGCTCGCATTGTTGTATGATTTCAAGTCCATTGCCTTGATACAGCCTTGGGCAGTTAGCCCCAGCACCATAGGAACGGCAATGTCCACCTTGACAGTTTCTACATCGATAACCTCGTCCGCCCCTACGATTTGAGTGCGCCTTGGATTCTTGTATTTGCGTTTGATTTCCAAAATTTCCTCTTTTACGATACCAAACTGCAATTCTTTGCTATTCACAATGGCGGTAAGTTTCTCAATCAAAAGTTTGAGTTCTTTCAACTCGTCTGTAATCTTGTTTACCTCCAAACTCGTAAGCCTAGCAAGACGCATATCGAGAATAGCCTGCGCCTGACGCTCCGAAAGGTAGAATTTGTCCTTTAATTTCATTTTAGCGTCAGCAGGAGAAACCGCTTTTTTGATAATCTTGACTACTTCGTCAATATTCTTGATAGCGATGAGCAAGCCCTCCAAAATGTGGCTACGCTCTTTCGCTACTTCTAGGTCGTACTTGCTGCGGCGATAGATAATCTCCCTCTGATACTCAACATAGTATGAAATTATATCTAGTAACCCCAAAGTGCGAGGTTTGCCGCCTGCAATCGCCACCATATTGATAGCGAAACTGCAACGCATATCCGTACTTTTGAGCAATTGGTCAACTACGGCATTGACATTTCCGTCCTTTTTGATAGAAATTACCGCACGCATACCCTCACGGTCTGACTCATCACGCACCTCAGCAATATCTGATAAAACTCCCGCCTTTTCCTCACTCAATTCCACGATATTTTGGAGCAATTTTGACTTGTTTACCTGATAAGGCAATTCGGTAATAATGATATTTTTCTTGTCATTCTTACCCTCTTCGATGTGGTACTTTGCCATCATCATAATCTTGCCTTTACCCGTTTCATACGCTTTCTGCAACTCGTCAATCGTCATCAAACCGCCAGTCGGAAAATCAGGCCCCTTGATATGTTTCATCATCTGTTTTAATGTAATTTTGGGGTTGTCAATGTATGCCACAACGCCGTCAATTACTTCTGCCAAGTTGTGTGGCGGAATATTGGTAGCCAAACCTACCGCAATACCACTAGCACCGTTTACAAGTAAGTTCGGGAAACGCCCTGGCAACATATCGGGCTCTTTTATCGTGTCGTCAAAGTTTAGACTCCACCTAACAGTGTCCTTTTCCAAATCACGCAACAATTCGAGCGCCAATGGAGCGAGCCTTGCCTCGGTATAACGCATAGCAGCAGCACTATCGCCGTCATTACTACCAAAGTTTCCGTGTCCTTGCACCAAAATCTCTCGCATATTGTGAGGTTGCGCCATACGAACCATCGCATCATAAACCGAGGTATCGCCATGTGGGTGATATTTACCCAAACAATCACCTACGATACGAGCAGATTTTTTGAAAGGCTTGTCAGGTTCTAGCCCCAATGTCAACATATCGTACAAAATACGCCTCTGTACAGGCTTTAGCCCGTCCTCTACACGAGGCAAAGCACGGTCGAGGATAACACATTCGCTGTATGGAATCATACTGATGTGTAGCACTTCGTCAAGACTACGCTCGATAATTGAACCACTACTAGCGGTTTGCTCTTTGCTTTTTTTGCTTTCTTTGTCTTTACTCAATTTTTATCCTCCTAACCCTCTTTCTTGCCTGTAAAAGTTTCTTCTCTATTAAAGTTTGCATATTCACTAATGTATGCCTTGCGTGCCTCTATGTTATCGCCCATAAGAGTAGTAATCATCAATTCCGCATTCGCCACATCGTCTAGTGTTACTCGCATCAGCGACCTCTTGCTTGGGTCCATTGTCGTATCCCAGAGTTGCTCTGGGTTCATTTCACCTAAACCTTTGTATCGCTGAATTGCATAGCCTTTACCAATTCGCTCAATAGCCTCGGGAAGCTCTGCGTCCGAATACACATACTCGACCTGCTCTCGCTTGGAAACCTTGTAAAGTGGTGGCAAACCAACATATAGATGTCCATTGAGTATGAGTTCTTTCATATACCTAAAAAAGAATGTAGCCAAAATCGCCCTAATGTGCGCACCGTCTTGGTCAGCATCACTCAAAATAATTACCTTGTGATATTTTAGGTTAGCAATGTTAAAGTCCTCACCGATACCCGTACCCAAAGCACTGATAATTGTACGAATTTCCTCGTTAGCAAGTATTTGAGCCAACCTCTTTTTCTCGGCGTTTAGAGGCTTACCACGCAGTGCCAAAATCGCCTGAAATGACCTGTCCCTCGCTTGTTTTGCACTACCGCCCGCACTTTCACCCTCTACGATAAAGAGTTCGTTTAGTTCGGGTTTTCTGCCACTACAACTGCTGAGTTTACCTATGAGGTTACTATTCTCAATACTGTTTTTCGCTCGGGTGATTTCTTTTGCTTTGCGAGCCGCCTCACGAACTTTTGCCGCCTGTTTTGCCTTGCCTACGGCGAGTTCAAGGATTTGCTTGTTAGCACCTTTGTCAAAAAACTCCATAAGTTTTTGGTAACTCAAAGCGTCAACTTCTGGCTTTATCTCCGTGTTGCCGAGTTTCGTCTTGGTCTGCCCCTCAAACTGCACATTACGCATCTTGATTGCCAAAACAATGGTCAGCCCCTCACGGAAGTCCTCACCTAGTAGCGCTGGGTCCTTATCCTTGATAAAGCCCGCCTTTTTACCTAGTTCTGTAAGCGCCCTAGTTAGCGCAGATTTGAGTCCCAACTCGTGAGTACCACCCTCGCTAGTCGGAATGTTGTTTACATAACTAAATGTGTTTTCGGTATAGCCATTCGTATACTGCATAGCACATTCCACTTGGCAAAGGTCGCTTTTCGCCTCAAAATAAATAGGTTTAGCATGCTCAACACTCTTGTTCTCATTCAAATATTTGACGAAATCAGCGAGTCCGCCATCGTACTTAAATTCAAAAGTCAAAGGTTCGCCATTTGTTAGCCTACGCTCATCAATCAACTTAATTCTAATGCCTTTGTTTAGAAAAGCGATTTCACGCAATCTTTTTGCAACCGTTTCGAGGTCAAAATTTATATCCTCAAAAACCCTATCATCAGGCATAAAGCGAACAAGCGTACCTTGATGATTTGTTTTGCCGACTTTCTTTAACGGAGCAACAGGCACACCACTCTTGATATTCTTGCCTGAACCACGGCTCTCAAACTGCATTTCATACTCATAGCCCTCACGGTAAACAGTAACAGAAAGCCAGCGAGATAGTGCATTTGCAACGGACGCACCTACACCGTGCAAACCACCACTGTATTGATAATTATCACTCTCAAACTTACCACCAGCGTGCAACTGCGTAAATACAACCTCTACACCACTGACCTTTTTTTGCGGGTGAATATCAACAGGGATACCACGACCGTTGTCCTCTACCTGAGCACTACCATCCTCTTCTAGGGTTACGATAATGGTATCGCCGTGTCCGTTGGCAATCTCGTCCACACTATTATCTACTATCTCCCAGAGTAAGTGATGCAAACCCTTTGTACCAGTAGTACCAATATACATACCGGGACGCATACGCACTGCATCTAGTCCCTCTAGAATAACTATATCTTTTGAATCATACTCTTTAGACAAAATAACTCTCCTTATAAAATTTACCATTATTCTAACACAAATTGTCAAAAATAAAAAATCAATTTTAGCAAATTTATCAAAATTTTTTAATATTTTTCCCTATTTTAGCATATTTTTAGCCATTTTCACACATACTTATAACAAAAAAAGGAAGTTTCTCAATGTCTACAATCGTACTCACAGGCGGCGGAACTGCTGGACACATTATTCCCAATTTAGCACTTATTCCATACCTAAAAGAGCATTTTGACAACATCGTATATATCGGCAGCAACACAGGGTTGGAGCAGCAACTTTTGGAGCCGTTTCCCGAGGTAAAATACTACCCAATTACGACCGTTAAATTACTACGTAGCCTCAGCCCCAAGAACTTATTGATACCTTTCAAACTACACCGAGGCAAACGAGAAGCAGTAGAAATTATGCGACAAGTCGAGCCTGATATAATTTTTAGCAAGGGCGGGTTTGTTTCCCTACCTGTAACTTTTGCGGGCAAAAAATTGGGTATACCTATGGTTTGCCACGAGAGCGACCTAACCATGGGACTCGCCAACCGCTTGGGCAGTCGCCACTGTTGCGCCGTTTGCACCACATTCCGAGAAACTGCCGACCGCCTTGATAATGGACTGTTTGTTGGTTCGCCATACCAAAAACAAGAGTATTCTAGCGAACAAATCACCCGCTTAAAGCAAAAACTAAATTTAGAGAGCGGCAAACCAATTTGCCTTATCACAGGAGGCAGCCAAGGTGCCCAAAATATCAACGACATCGTACTCAAAAATTTGGACTATCTACTCAAAACGCACCAGGTCATTCACTTGACTGGTAGAGGCAAAATGAATAATACAAAAAAAGCAGGGTATCACTCGCTCGACTACACGCACGAATTAGGACTAATGATGAGTATCGCAGATGTAGCAATTACCCGTGGCGGCAGCAACGCACTCTACGAACTATTGAGTTACGGCGTACCAATGCTCATAATTCCCCTACACCATGGCTCACGAGGCGACCAAGAGCAAAACGCAATGTACTTTGAGAAAAAAGGCTACGGTATCGCCCTTTTTGAACCCGAAATGAATGACGCCACCTTTATCCAAAACTACAATAAATTGCTACAATCTGCTCCCGCTATCCGTTCTGCAAACAAGTTTGCAGCCCCTACCGACAGCCTCCAACGCATTATGTCAACCATCCTAAAATATAGAAAAGTGCAGTAATGGCAACTTACACTTCTAAAATTACTATGTTTTTACATAATTATTTATAAAAATAGTTATGTTAAAATTGAATTAAGATAAAATTTAGGAGTAAAAAATGAAGGTATCGCAAGCAGTTGCAACCAGAATTAAAGAAATACTAGCACAAAAAGGTATGACCCAATACAGATTAGAGATCAACTCTGGACTTTCAAAAGGCACTTTTACCTCACTAATGTATGCTAGGTACAATGGCGTAAACTTGACAACTCTAATTACAGTAATCAGGACTTTGGGCATATCTGTTGAGGAATTTTTTGCGAGTCCGCTCTTTGATGAAAGTAATTTAGATGAATAATAAAAAAAAAGCCCCGATTGGGGCTTTTCTATTACCTAAATTTACATACTTTTACTTATATTTTTATCTTGTACAGAAACTTCTCTATCCTTATATTATATATAGGCAAGAATTTACTTTTTACCATTTTTCTTTTTGGTTGTATTCTTTTTGTACAATACAACTTTTCTACCGATAACTTGCACAACATCAGCACGACACCTACCTGCCAAAGCATCTGCGACCTCACGAGTGTCGACAGGACTACTCTCCAAAACAGATAGTTTAATCAACTCACGAGCGAAAAGCGCTTGGTCAACGGTGTTTACAACTTCGGGCGTAATACCGTCCTTACCGATTTGGATAATTGCGTCCAATTTTTGCGCCTCGCCACGCAACTCGGCTCTTTCTTTTGGTGTAATCATAACAAACTCCTTTTCAAATTTTTTATATTTTAATAGTGAATGCCTAGCGTCTATTATTCTTGATACTCAAACTCAACATCTTCTACAACAACAGTATCGCCGTCCTGCATTCCCAACTCTTTTAATTTGGCAATTATACCATCATCACGCAAACGCTTCTGAAAATATGCCAAACTATCATCTTCGGCAAAGTTAGTCTTTCTCACCAATTCGTGGACTCTACCACCCTTAACCTCAAAAGTACCATCGCCCAACTTCTCCACCTCAATAGAAGTAGTATCCGGCATATCAAACTCAAACTCCTCACTCTCAATCGGCTCAGGTTTTGGCAAAGTATCCAGTTTCGCAAAAATTGCGTCCACCAATTCCTGCACACCTTTGCGTTGATTAGCAGAAATCACATAGACAGGAGCATTTTCAAATCCCGCTTGCGTTTTGAGGAATTTCTCAAAATCTGCCACATTTGTCGCACCCTCGGGCAACAAATCGGCTTTATTCAGCGCAATAATCTGCGGCAAATTTGCCAAAACTTCGCTAAATTCTCTCAACTCCTTGTTGATTGTTACAAAGTCTTGTTGCGGGTCGCGAGATTCAATACCGCTAATATCCACGATATGGACAATCAGCCTCGTACGCTCAATATGACGCAAGAATTGATGACCCAAACCTACGCCCTCACTTGCGCCCTCAATTAGCCCAGGAATATCTGCCAGCACGCAAGTTTTGTCAAATTGACGCAAAACACCCAAATTGGGACTCAACGTGGTAAAGTGGTAATTAGCAATCTTTGGTTTTGCCTCGGTAACTGCACCCAAAAATGTAGACTTACCCACATTAGGGAAACCCACCAATCCCACATCCGCTATGGTTTTGAGTTCTAGCACGATATTATGCTCCGCAGTTCTCTGCCCCGCCTGACTAAATCTCGGCGTTTGACGGCGACTAGACGCAAAATGCTGGTTACCTTTACCACCATTACCGCCACGCAATAGCACATATTCCTCATCGGGAGCATACATATCCTTGATTACCTTGCCCGTTTTTTCATCACGAACGAGAGTACCACGAGGCACAAAGATATATAAATCTTTACCCTTTTTGCCCGCCATATTGTTTATGTCGCCTTTCTGACCATTCTCCGCGCGAAAATGCTTGTTAAAACGGAAATCAAGGAGCGTGCTGATGTTGTCCTTGACTTTCAAAATCACATCGCCGCCCTTGCCGCCATCTCCGCCATTTGGCCCACCATTTGGCACATATTTTTCTCGGCGGAAAGAAACAGCACCATCGCCACCATCGCCCGCCTTGACTACTATCGAAACTTTATCTATAAACATATCTTACTTCCTATTCCTATTATTAATATAGTATTTACATACATCACGCAATTCACACTGCTCGCAATTAGGTTTTTGCGCCTTACATTGATACCTACCGAATAGCACCAATCTAAAATGCGCATCGTGGTTCTGATACTCAGGATATTTCTCGACCCACTGACGCTCAACCTCTAACGGAGTGCGAGCGTCCACCAGCCCCAGCCTATTAGTAACACGCAAAACATGAGTATCCACACCGATGCGATTAGCACCAAATACCGCACTAGACACCACATTTGCAGTTTTTCGCCCGACTCCCGGCAAGGTCTGCAAAATATCAGGGTCGCTAGGCACTTGCCCATCATACTCCTCATTCAGCACCTTGCAGAGTGCCAAAATGTTCTTCGCCTTGTTGTGATAAAAACCCGTAGAATAAATCAGTTTTTCCAAATCCTCTTGCGTAAGGCTAGCCATAGAAACACTATCAGGATACTCCCCAAACAGCACTTGCGTAACTTGATTTACACGCTTATCCGTGCATTGCGCACTCAAAACAACCGCAACCAAACATTGAAACGGCGTATCATAATGCAATTCAGGGTCAGGATTTGGGTACAATCTAGCGAGATAATCCATAACTTTTTGTATCATTTTCGCCCCTAATTTTTCTAGATTTATAGATTATACCACAAAAAAACAAGATTTTCAATATATTTCGATAACAAAAAAAGCCCTCTTGGGTTAGAGAGCTTTAGCGCAATTTGTTTCTAAAAGTTGCCAAAATTTTATTTTCTATTCGGCTAACCTGCACCTGACTCACGCCCAATTCCGTTGCAATTTCAGCCTGAGTTTTATCCCTATAATAGCGCATAATGATGATTTTTTGGTCTCGCTCGTCCAAATTTTGTATCAATTCCCTAATGATAAAGTGGTCAATTCGCTTCTCCTCATCGTCCGCATCAGCAATTCGCTCCGAGAGCGTAATACTTCTCTCATCAGTCGAGTCAATCGGCGTTGCCAAACTCATAGGATAGCGGACACTATCCATAGCAAAGACCACATCTTCCGCCGTCATATTTAGCGCCTTGGCAATTTCGCCCACATCGGGTTGTGTCGACTGCGGTGGCAAAGACGCTATATATTTTTTGATTTCGATAGCCTGCGCCTTGATAGCACGACTGACCTTGATATATCCGTCATCACGCAAGAAGCGCTTGACCTCGCCCGCAATCATCGGCACGGCATAAGTGCTAAATCGCACGCCGAAACTATCATCAAAATTATTGATAGCCTTGACAAAGCCAACGCACCCTAGTTGAAAAAGGTCGTCATAATCTAACCCTTTGTTACGATACCTGCGAATTACACTCTTGACTAGCGGATAATTTTGATTAATCAGCGTATTTTTTGCATTTTCATCACCATTTTGTGCTAGTTTGATTAAATTTAGCGTTTCAGAGTAATCAACCATTAGCGCAACTTTTGCTTTCTGTTTTGTGCAACGATTTCTTTAACTCCACAATCAAACCACGCTCTTTATTCTTTTGTAAGGTTACTTCGTCCATAAAACTTTCCATTACGGTAAACCCCATACCCGCACGCTCCTCTGTTGGGCGAGTCGTGTAAAAAGGTTCTCTCGCTTGCCTAAAATCTTTTATACCAACGCCTTTATCCATAATTTTGATATTTACTTCATTTTGCTTCAAACCGACCCAAATCACTACTTCGCCTTTTTGCCCGTTTGGATACGCATGCACTACACAATTCGTTACCGCTTCGCTCACAGCAGTTTTTATATCGCTGATTTCGTCTAGTGTCGGATTAAGTTGCACACAAAACCCCGCCACCGCACTACGAGCGAAACTCTCATTTATCGAGTGCGACAAAAAAGTCAAAGTCATCTCATTCAAGTATTCCATTCTGCCTCCTAATCAATTTTTGGCATCACATCATACAATGCCGTCATCATAAAAATTTTATCAATTTGCTTGCTGGGATTTGTTACAAAAATTGGTATGCCACGAGATTTCATTTTTTTGTACCTACCAATCATAACCCCAATGCCCGTACTATCCATAAAATCTAATTGCCCCAAATCTACGATAACTTGTCTAGCATTACTCTCGCTCATCAAGTTGTCCATCAAATCACGAACATAATTTGCACTATGCTCATCCAACTCACCAGCCAGAGAAATAACCAAAGTATCGTTGATTTCTTGTGAAGTTACTTGCATATGTCTGCCCTCCCAAAAACTTATGTTATCACAATTTTGAGTGCAAAAATTAAAAAAAAGTGCCAAAAAAGCACTTTTTTTGCATTTTTTTGATAGTTTTGGCAACGAATTGATACTTTATGATTAAATCTTATTCGCTAACATACTAGACTTTTTCGCATCGACTAACCCTGCCCCACAGGCATTGGAATCAAACGGCAGTTGTGTAGCACTCGCCAGCAGTATTGATTTGATATCATTAGGGGTAAGTTGCGGGTTTTGTTGCAGCAGTAATGCAGCGACCCCAGCAACAAAAGGAGTACTCACACTCGTACCCGACATACTGGTATAAAATGCTGTGCTATTAGATAAAGAGGTAATTTCAACCCCAGGAGCAACCAAGTCGGGTTTGATAAAATCAAATATAGGCCCACGAGAACTGAAATCAGCGATAGAAATCTCATCATTACGAGTATCAGCACAACCAACCGTTATTATTCTTCCACTTGAACCTGGCGATTTTACCGACCCCGATTTTGGCCCATCATTCCCAACAGCTGAAACAACAACGATACCTTTTTGCCACAAGGAATTAGCGCCAATTGTGAGCGGGTCATTCTGCGACAGTGGCGTACTGCCGAAACTCATACATACCACCCGAATATTGTATTTTAGGCAATTTGTATATACCCACTGCATTGCTTCCAAAACTTTGTACGCTTGCGTTTGCCCATCACTTTTTAACGCTTTTAATACAATTAAACCGCTTTGAGGAGCAATTCCGCTATATTTTTGCTGTGAAACAAGTCCATTCCCGCCTAATACTCCCGCAACAAACGTACCATGCCCGTTATCATCATATGGCAAATCGTAGTCATTTATCAAATCCACAAATTTGACTATCCTATTATGCCCTAGCACAAAATCCAGGTGTGGATAACAGCCCGTATCGATAACCGCAATATTGACACCTTGACCACAAATATTTGCTTTATGCAGGTCTTCAACATTGATTACCTTTCTAGCATTATTAATTAGAGTGTGAGCAGTCATTACTTTGGTAACATAATTTACCCCGCAGTCTTGTGCAAAATCAAAAATTTGTTGATAATTTACAGCCAAAGCCAACGCCTTGATAAAAGGATAATGCCCCAAAACTATATTTTGAGGATTGCTTAACGCACTATGTAGAAACTCATCATCTTTGTAATAAACTATAATTTGGCACTTATTTACCCCCAGAGTCCCAACAGAACAAATCAGACTTGGGTCAATCTTATTAAACATTTTTAGTCCAAAAAATTGAGTAAACTATACATTTTTGCACGAGCGTCATCGTCTAGCATAGGTGCTACTACTTTTGCCAAATCACGCAGTTTTTGAGCGTCAAAAGTGCCTTCTTTTTTCTTTTGGGCTATCAATCGTAGCAATTCTTGTATCAATTCAGGCTCGCTTTTGTCTGCATAATTGTTGATAAAATCCTCAACCACACTGCCATAATCACGCTCAATATCTTGAAATTCTTTACTTTTTTTGAGTTCTTCAAAGTCATCTTTTGTGATATTTTCTTCCTCAACAGCAGTAGATTTATAATCTTTTATATTCATTTTTTAACCTCCATTTTCACTAAATCAATATATGTTTTCATATATAAATTAGGTGCATTATTATGGATATTATCAAAATTTTATCAACCTTACAAAACAACAATATCAACTTGTCGCAATTGGTTACAAGTATTTCCTCTCTATTTAATAACAAAAATCCAACCAATCAAAACTCGCACAACAACACAGATTATTATAACCTACCTAGTTACAATTTTGACACAAAACCACAAAATTCTAGTAGTACTATGCAAAGTACTATGCAACGCATAGCACCAAACAAAACCGCCTATTTAAGCCAAAAACCACAAAATGTAGATTTCAATAAATTAGTCGAAATAGCACAACTTTTACTACCCCTTTTATCATCAAAAAGCGACAAAAAGCCCGAAACAACAGCACCTTGCGCTACACAAAAATTACCTGAATCACAGATACTCCAACTAACCCAAATACCGTCCGATTAACAAAAAAAATTACCACTCAAAAAAGTACCTACACCACAAAAAGGACAAAATCGAA
>DHMD01000018.1:14377-14655 GCA_002405615.1 Christensenella sp. UBA4651
GAACCCTATTATAAATAAAAATATTTTTTCCTTTTTTATCACTTACCCACCAAATTTAATCACTATGCTATTAAATTTTGTATATATAATGACTATTTTTAACAAACAAAAAAACAAGCCTATTTTTAGTTTAGGCTTGTTTTTTGTTATTCAGCGACTTCTGCACCAGTCTTTGGTTGATATATTCTAAACTTCAACTTCCCAGCATCGACATCAGCATCAACAGTTACTTTTGCACCATTAGTCAGTTTACCTGACAAGATTTCGTCAGCCAATTT
>DHMD01000036.1:0-2101 GCA_002405615.1 Christensenella sp. UBA4651
GACTTTTAATAGTTAGTCACCTAGTTTAATATATGAATAAAAAAATAGATTATCACGAGTGATAACCTATTTATCTAAATCATTAAATAATTCTTTTATATCAATATCTAGAACTTCAGCAAACTTCCATACTGTCCCTAAACTAAATGTTTGATGGTAATTGGGACTTTCGATATTCATAATAAATCCATCACTATATGAACACCTCTCAGCAAATTCTGATTGTGTTAACTTCTTAAGTTTTCTTTGCTTCTTTAAATTTTGTGATACTAAATAGTATACATAGTTTTCGTCTTTCTTATCCATATATTAGTACACTTCCCTCTACTAATATTTTCTCACTAAAGTTAATTTTTATTCTTCACTTGTTCGTTGAGTTTTGGTATAATATAGTTATAAATGACAGGAGGACTAAAAATTATGGAAATTAAAATTATGTCAAAAAATTATCAAGTTAGCGAAAAACTAGAAAGAATTATTATGGAAAAAGTCGCTAAACTTGATAGGTACTTTGAGGAAACTGCTTCTGCAAAAGTTGTTTGTAGCAAAATCAAAGACACATACAAATTGGAGTTGACTATTGTTGACAAGGGCTTGCTATTCCGTAGCGAAGTGGCTAGCGACAATATGTACCAAAATATTGACTTGGCATTACCAAAAGTTGAGCGTCAAATCGTCAAGTATTCTACAAAATTAAAGGACAAATTGCACAAGGCAAGCAGTGTCAAGGGTATGTTGTTTAACGATGACGAATTTGAGTTCAAGCCTGAGGAGTGCAAGGTTAGCAAATCAAAGAACTTTGTGATTTATCCGTTGACAGAAACAGAGGCAATTATGGAGTTGGAAAATTCTGACCACAGTTTCTATGTGTTCTTGAATGCTGAAACAAATAAAGTCAACATTATCTACAAGCGTATGGAAGGGGATTACGGTATTATCGACCCCGATTACGAATAATGCAAAATTGACCCTCAACGGGGTCTTTTTTGTTTGATTTTAGTTGTAAAGTTGGCTGCAAATTTGGTATAATTACATAAAAGGAGTAGAAAATGACTAATAAAATTAAATTTGCAATGCTGGGTAACATCGTTTTTGCGGCGTTGATTGTGGTGGCGGCGGTGCTGTATATGGTGATTGATTGCTCGCAGTATGTTTTCAAGCCGATTGCTAGCTCGCTCTTTGTTTTTTGTGGCGTATTTAACTTGGTTTTCGTATTTTGTGTGCTAGAAATTAGACGCAATGTGCCTTTTATCGTGTCTATGATGATGGGGTTGGTATTTGCGTGCCTTGGAGATATTCTATTAATTGACCACTTTGTGATAGGTGCGGCGCTTTTTGCAATCGGGCATATATTTTTCTTTGTGTCGTTCGTGTGCTTGACGGGATTCAAATTGCGTGATTTCTTGATAGGCCTTGCGATTTTTGCGGTAGTACTGTGCTTAGTACTTTTTGCACCATTTTTTGATTTCGGCAATATGAAAATCCTAGTGATTGCGTATGCATTTGTAATTTCGTTTATGCTGGGTAAGGCTGTTGGTAATGTGTTTTTCGCTGAAAATAGGCAGGTTCATTTGCTAATAATGTTGGGTGCTTTGCTGTTCTTTGTGTCCGACTTTATGCTGATGATTTATCTATTTGGCGGCAAGTTTATTGTGTTTGATATACTTTGTTTGGCGACATACTATCCCGCAGAATTTTTGCTCGCTTTCTCGATATTCTATGTCGCTACAAACTTTACGGGGCGTAGTTTGGAGGTCGATGATATCAAAAATATGGGGCTGGTAGAAGATGCCACCTCGCAAAAGACTGACGAAAAGACTATTGATTCTCAAAATCAGGATTAAAATAAATCGTGCATTACTGGCAACAAAATTTATTGATAAATTAAAATGGCTACGCCTTACGGCGTGGCTTTTTCTGTAACAAAAGGCAAATAAATTTCATATAGATATTAAAATTCTTGGAGGGGAAATGTATAATATTGCGGTTATTTTTGGCGGGGCAACTCCTGAACATAGTATATCTATAATTACGGCTATGGGTGCGATGAAAAATTTGAGCCTAAACTATAACCCCGTTCCTATTTACATAAATACGGCGG
>DHMD01000036.1:2159-11416 GCA_002405615.1 Christensenella sp. UBA4651
ATACGGCGGGGCGTTGGTTGACTGGTAAACATCTGTTAGATGCGGCAGCATATCATAACGAGCCTAGCGGTAAGGAATGCTATTTCAAGCCTAATTGTGCGGATTTGTATGTCAAAAATGCGTTGACGCACAGCAAAATCAAGATTGATTGCGCGCTATTGTGTTTGCATGGAGGCGGGTATGAGGGAGGAACGGTGCAAGGCGTGCTAAAACTTGCTGGCGTGCCGTTTACTTCGCCCGAAGTATTGCCTAGTGCAATTTGTATGGATAAGGTTGTGTCCAAACTGCTATTCAAGAGCCTAAATATTGACACGCCTAAATTTGTATGGGGTGTCGCAAACGGAAGTGTCGGGGAGTTGGCAGAAAAAGCGGTCGAGAAACTAAAATTTCCATTAATTGTCAAGCCCGCTCGTTGCGGTAGTAGCGTGGGAATAAAATTGGCGGGCAACGAGGAGGAGCTAAATGAGGCGGTCGAATACGCCGCTCAATTTGACAAAAAAGTGATAGTCGAGGAGGCGTTGACCGATTTTCGCGAACTAAATATCTCGCTTGTGCGGGGTAAGGGCGAAATCAAATTTTCTAGTGTTGAGGAAGTCGAAAGCGAGCATAAATTCTACACTTTTGACGACAAGTATACTCGCAAAAGCACGACCAAACGCTCTGTTCCTGCGGATATTTCGGTCAAAATTCTCGGCAAAATTCTCAAAATTTCAACCGCCGTTTACGAAACTTTGGAAATGGACGGGATTGTGCGGTTTGATTTTCTTGTTGCGGGCGACAAGGTTTACCTTAATGAAGTAAATACTATCCCTGGGAGTTTTGCGTTTTACTTGTGGAAAAATGAGGGGGTGTCGTTCGCTCAACTATTGAATATTTCTATCAAGGCTGCACTGGCAAAATCAAGCGATAAATCCACCGCAAAAGTGGAGTACAATCGGGAAGTGTTGCGAGATTTGGACAAAATCAAGGCAATAGTGGATAAATAGTGAGGCTTGATTAGATTAAAAGCGCCGTTGGGGTGCTTTTTGTTTTACCTATTATTCTATATGGGTTCGGGACACAGTCCCTCACAGATTCCTCCACTATGGTGCGAAGAAGCAGGTGTCGGAATGACGAGAGGGGAAAGATTTCTTTTACTTTAATTAAGTTCGTCAGCGTTGCCTCCTCGCAGATTCCTCCAATACAAGCTAACGCGGGGGCGGGGGCGGAATGACACGGCGGGGTTGTCCCCGAGCCTCATTTGTCAAGTATCTTTTTTATCTTTCCGAGCAGCGTTTCTTGCGGGTTGCACTAATTAGATAAAGTTTCTGCATAACAAAAACGGCGTTTTGGTCGGTTGAGCGACACAACAAATCCATAAGCAAATCGAGGTCTTGATTGGTAAAATATACCGAATTTAATTCATATTTTTGTGTGAGAAAAATGCCACCATTCCTGCCCGTGGAGGTGGATACAGGCACGCCATTCGCACTCAAACTGTCGACATAACGATAAATCGTGCGGGTGCTGAGCTCCAATTTCTCCGCCAACGCCTTTGCGGTAACCTTCTCATGACGCATCAAATCAAGCAAAACGCTAAACATCATATAAACATTCATTTTTTATATCTCCTTAATTTTTTGAGGTATTATAGCACAAATTTTCTACCGTGTCAAACAAATGTTCTACACTTTTCAAAAAATTTTTTTATATTGAATTTATTTGACTATTTTTGTCGTTTTTTGGTAAAATAAATATATAGAATGGGGCAAAGGGCAGAACTTGACCCCGTAAAAAATGGATAAAAATCCCTTGGGAGGTAATAAAATGTCGGCAAAAGCTACAAAAAATAGTATTATCATAGCGACTTGCATTGTGATTGTTGCGGTGATTTTGACTACCTCGCTTATATTGAGTGGCGTGGTTTTTCGGTCGGCTTTGGCTGCCACGAGTTATACGATTACTTATGACGCAAACGGCGGAACTCTGACTGGTAGTAGTTCGGTTAGCGCCACCGCAGGGAGTACGATTACCTTGCCAAATGTGTCAAAAGTCGGTTACAGTGCCAAGTGGATTGACCAAACAGCACCTAGCGGCACGGCTATCACAACCGCCTCACAACTGGCGGGTATCAGCAGTAGCGGGACTTATTATTTAGCGAATGACATTGACTTGTCGGGGTACTCGAGTTGGACTCCGATTTCCTCTTTTTCTGGGACTTTGGACGGCAGAGGCTTTGCTATTAAGAATTTGAAGATAACCTCGGGTTCCGCTAAGGTCGGGCTATTTGCTCAAATATCTGGTGCGACTATAAAAAATATTGTGTTAGAGAATGTGAATATTAATGTTTCAAGTTCTGCTCAAAATTTTGGTGGACTTGTTGCAAAAATCACATCTTCTTCTAATATTGTTAATTGCAAAACATCAGGTGTAATAACAGTAAGTACTTCTAATAGTTGGGGGATTTTGGGTGGAATTTGTGGCCAAATGTATGGAAATTCTAATATAAAAAATTGTACAAACGGTATTTCTATAACTTTGACATCATCTGGTAACTATACCTATGTAGGAGGAATTGTAGGACAAGCATATTTGGGGGCGTCTGCTATTGTAAATAGTATAAATTTAGGGAATGTTAAAAGCACAGGAGGGACAAGTAGATGTGGCGGAATTTTGGGGGTTATGTATACTCCATCAGGTGCATCAGAAAAACTTATTGACATTGATAATTGTTATAATAAGGGAAAAATTGACTCATCAACCTATTCTGGAGGTATTGTTGGATATAATAGTAATGGTTCTGTCGTTTTAGATATAAACAATTGTTTTAATTCTGGCAATGTTGGTTCAAAATCTATAATTGGTAATGGTGATGCCACACTTAACAACTGTTACTACTTATCAGGAACGAGTGGAACGGCACAGGGTACTGCCGTGTCAACTGTATCCGACCTTGCAAGTAAATTCTACAATAATATGAGTTCTGATGATAAAGCGGTTTGGAATTATACCACAGGTTCTTATCCTACTATAAAAGTTTTTGATTTTAATTTATCGGGTAATATTGGCGACAAAAAGTTTTTGCAGGGGACTTTAGTCATACCATAAAAGCCACATATACTGCAAATAAATACACAGTTACCCTAAATAATCAGTCGGCAACCACTGCGGGGAGTACTTCGGTTGTGGCAACATTTGACTCTGCTATGCCCGCACTGACTAAACCTGTCAGAACCAACTGGGTGTTTGCGGGATATTGGACAGAAGTTGGTGGAAAAGGTACTCAATATTATAATGCTGACGGTTCTAGCACAAGGACGTGGAACATAGCCAACAATACAACCCTTTATGCAAAGTGGACGAGTACTATTAACCTTATGCAAGAGGGTGGCTCGGGTGGTTCTGCGACCGTTGTTGGAACGTGGAGTATGGCAATGCCAACAGCGGCTGCTCCCGCTAGAAGTGGCTACACATTCGGCGGATATTACACAAACAAAGCGGGTGCTGGGACGCAGTACTACAATGCGAGTATGGGCAGTACGCACACATATGATTTGAGTAACGGTCAATCGCTCTACGCAAAGTGGACAAGTGCAAGTATAATTCTCGATATGCAAGGTGGTAGTGATGGTACGGCGAGCATTAACCCGATTTATAACGGAGCGATGCCCGCGGCGACTGCACCGACTCGTACGGGGTGGACTTTCGGCGGGTACTATACCGCAATCGGTGGCGGCGGAACGCAATATTATACCAAGGATATGGCTAGTGCCAAGAACTGGACTGAGGCGACAAATGTAACCCTGTACGCAAAGTGGACGACAACGATTAGCCTAAATATGGACGGTGGTGCTAACGGTACTGCTAGCACGGTCATTACCTACAATGCGCCAATGCCGTCTGGATTGACGGCGCCGACCAAGACGGGTTATACTTTCGGCGGATATTACACCGAATCTAATGGTAACGGAACAAAATTTTATGACGACAAAATGGCGAGCGTGCAGAACTGGACTTTGGCGGTAAACACTGCCTTGTACGCAAAGTGGACGCCTAATGTCTATACTGTAACCTTTGAGTACAACGGTGCGACAGAAGGCAACACGATTGCTAGCAAAAAGGTAAATTTTGGCAATTTTTATAGCGATTTGCCGCTGCCTAGCAAGGCGGGTAGTAGTTTCGCTGGTTGGTATCTAGAAAACACTTATCAGCATGCAGTAACCAGCACGACCGTTGTAGAAACGGCGAGCGACCACACGATTTATGCGAAATGGTCTACTTGGCTCACGCTACATGTTTCTGGTACCAGCGACTCGGTGAGTTGCGTGTCCGAAATTAACGCAATGTATACCAAGGCGGCGATAGAGATTTACCCGCAAACGGGGCAGTATGTGTCGGCAATTTCGTTCGACAATGTTACTTTTATGACGATTTCTTACACGGATTACACGATTAGCAATCTGAATTTTGCTTTGCGAGTAACCTATTGTGCAAGCTCTATAAGTAATGTCTTTGGTCTGGACTTTGAGCATATTTTCCGCAACTACTTTGATACAAACGGCTCAATTCACGTGTATTTGCAGATGATGAGTACGCCTTATGAGAGTTTGATTGCAACCAGCGGTGGCGGAAGTGTTACTGGTGTGGCTGTTGGGGCGACTTATGGCGGTATGGCTGCGATAATTGGCGATAATTACAAGGAAATGGAAGATAGCGACACGATAATCATTAGTGCGACCGTTTGCCAAGAGGGATATAAATTTGTTGGCTGGTATGCGGCTGATAATATGGGTGTGTGCCTTTCAACCGATGAAAGTTTCAAGATAAAAAAATCGTTAGCATATCAGAGGCAACTTATTGCCAAATTTGTGTTAATCGGCAGTAGCGAAGATGTGAATAATCAGGTCGATAATAGCTGATGTGATAAGTTGCGAAATTGATTTGATAACAAATAATTAGATAATAAGGAAAAGAAGTCTTTTGGTGAGCGAGTGTGTGCTGACTCCAAGAAGACTTCTTTTTTTTGTTGTTTTTTGTTGTTTTTGGAAAGTTATGGGTATGGCTGTAAGTTTTTGTTTTACTTTTCTTGTACTGGATATTCCCACGAGGTGCGAGGAATATTTTGCAGTGTGTCGCTCTCGATAAGCTGAGGAACGTTATAATCCTCTTTTTCGATGGTTTTGTTGAGCATTAGGAAGCAATCGTCTTCCTCTGAAATGTGGTAGTGATTTCGTGAGTAAAAGCCCGGAGCCAGTTCTTCGCCCTCGCCAGTAGGGTAATATACTCCGCTAATTTCGTTGCAGTCGTTTTGCAGGGAAAACTGCTCAAAAAGAGCGTTCATCGAACTGCCTACACCTCTGTTTAGGTATTGCGGACAAACTCGCACATTTCGCAAAAAGGAGTTGTGGTGTGAGTAGATTAATTCAAAACCCAAGTGTCCAATAGGGGCAGCCTCCTCGTTGTATGCCCAAATTTCGTAATAAGGAAAGTTGAAACTCTCGATTTTGAATAATTTTAGGATAATTTTTTCATAATCTTTTATAAAACATTCAAATTCTTTCATAATATATATTATATCATATTAATTAATGTTAGTCAAGTATGCAAGATTTTGAATATTTATTAGATAAATTTAATATTTGCAAAGACGGGATTTGGTGGGGATAAAAAATTTTGCAAAAAAATAAAAAATTTTGTCAAAAACTCTTGACAAAGCGAAATTGTAGTAGTATAATATGTGGCGAAAAGTCAAAGAAAGTCAAACTTATAAAAGGAGGACAAACTATGAGTATTTCCGATATGATAGAAGAGTTTATTATGAATACGCTCGGCGATTCGCCCAAACTCGATATTAGCCGTAATGAGTTGGCGAACTACTTTAATGTGGCACCCAGTCAGATAAACTATGTCTTGACGACTCGTTTTAACTATGAGCGAGGTTTTATGATAGAGTCAAAGCGTGGCGGTAGCGGCTATGTTACGATTTCGCGAGCTGATGACAGCGATAGTAAGTGGAAGCGTGAGATTTTTAGCAGGTTGAATAATGATATTGACTATCGCAATGGATTGTATTTGCTGGCGGAATTGCGTGAGCGTGAGATGATTGACAAACAGCAAGAGGAGGTGCTGAAATCGGCTATTGCTCCGAGTGCGTTGTCCAATCCTTTTAAGTTGGAAAATCGTTTTAGAGCGCAGATAATCAAAAAGGTTATTTTGGACGCAAAGAAACAAAAAGTAAAAGTTGAGGGGTAAGTTATGTATTATTGTGATAAATGTGGTAAGCCCGCCACCAATCTCACTTGGGTAGAGATAAACGGCGAGCGAATGGAGCAGCATTTGTGCGGAGAGTGTGCTAAGCGTGAGAGAGGCTTGGGAGAGTTGATTGAGCCTATGGTTGGCGAATTTTTTGATTTTCCTGTGTCGTTCGGGCGCAAAAAGCCGTCAAAGCGAGGGAATGTTTGCCCAACTTGCGGATTTACAGTGAGGGATTTCTTGGAAACGGGGTGCTTTAACTGTCCCGACTGTGCTAGATTTTTGAATGTAAATAATTATACAATGTCGCCAAAATCTTTTGATGACACGCCTATGCCTATTGAAAAGGTTAAATTGAATGTCAAGAAGCCTAGTGATATGACTTATGTAGATGAGTTAAAGGCGAAGTTGCAAAAGGCGGTCAATGAGGAGCGTTATCAGGATGCGGCTGATTTGAAAAAGAAAATTGACGAAATAGAAAAGTCGAAGGGGGATTAATTTATGAATTTTTCTGAAACATTATATAAGGCATTGCAAAATGCCGGTGAATTGGCTACCCGTATGGGGTATGCGGAAATTGCGTCTGAACACTTGCTTTTTGGTATAATTTCGATTGAAGATAGTCCGTCTGCACAAATTTTGCAGAAATTTGGTGTAACAAAACAGGGGTATTTGCAGGCTATCGATGAGAGAATGGAGAAATTCCCGAGCAAGTATTTGGACGAAGTTGGTTATACTACCTATGTGCGCGATGTGTTGATATTTGCAAACAAATTGGCTAGTAGATTAGGACTGAACAAGACCAACACGGAGCATGTCTTGGCTGCTATGGTTCAAAATCCAGAGAGCGATGCTATTCAGTTATTGCGCAGAGCTTTTGGTGTTGATATTAGTAGCTTGAGAAATGAAATTTATCAATATATTTTGCCTACTGCACAATCTACTGAGGCTGATGCTGCAATCAAGGATAATGCAGGCAGTACTTTGCCAAAGAATTTGCTGGAATTGGGTACGGATTTGACCCTCAAAGCAAGGCAAGGCAAAATCGACCCTGTAATCGGGCGTGAGAACGAAATTGCTCGTGTGATTGAGATTTTGTGTCGTAAAACAAAAAATAACCCAGTGTTAATCGGTGAGGCTGGTGTAGGTAAGTCGGCTGTTGTTGAGGGGCTTGCCAAAGAGATTGTGGACGGTAATGTGCCTGATTTGTTGAAAAATAAGGTTATTTTCTCGTTGGAACTTGGTTCTTTGATGGCGGGGACAAAGTATCGTGGTAGTATGGAGGAAAAGCTTAAAAATGCCATTGATACAATTACTCAAAATAAGGATATTATCGTATTTATTGATGAATTGCATACTTTGGTACAAGCGGGTGGCGGCGACAAGGGCGAGGTTAGCCCTAGCGATATGTTGAAGCCATACCTTGCTCGTGGTGAGTTGCAGACTATTGGCGCTACGACAACGGAGGAATATCGTAAGTTTATTGAACAAGATAAGGCTTTGGAGCGTAGGTTTCAGCCTATTGTGGTAAATCCTCCTACTGTTGATCAGACTATTGAGATTTTGAAGGGGCTGAGAGAGTCGTACGAAAAGTTTCATAAGGTAAAAATTACTGACGAAGCTATTTTGGCTGCTGCAAGTTTGAGCGACCGATACATTATGGATAGAAGTTTGCCGGATAAAGCAATCGACCTTATCGATGAGGCAAGTTCGAGAGCGAAAGTTAATGGGGCAACTATGCCAGCACCGCTCAAAGAGTTGCACGACAAATTGGAGAAACTTGAGGCAGACAAAAAGGACGCTGTCGCAAAACAAGACTACAAGCAAGCAGGTATTTTGCATGATGAAATCAAAAAATTGACTGTGGAATATAAGCAAAAGAAAGAAGAATTTGATAAATCTATGGCAGATGGCCCTGTGATTGGGTTCGATGAGATAGCTAGAGTTGTTAGTGCGTGGTCGCACATTCCTGTTACCAAACTAACTGAAACAGAGCGTGATAGGTTGATGAGGTTGGAGGAATTGCTTCATAATCGTGTAATCGGGCAAGAGCAAGCAGTAATTGCGGTAAGTAAAGCAATTAGGCGTGCGAGAGCGGGGTTGAAAGACCCGAATAGACCTATTGGTTCGTTCTTGTTTTTGGGACCTACTGGTGTAGGTAAGACTGAGTTAGCTAAAGCGTTAGCTGAAGCTATGTTTGATGATGAAAATTTGGTAATCAGACTTGACATGAGTGAGTATATGGAATCGCATTCTGTGAGTAAGTTGATTGGTTCGCCTCCGGGCTATGTTGGGCATGATGATGGTGGACAGTTGACTGAGCAGGTTCGCCGTAAACCTTATTCAATCATTTTGTTTGATGAGTTGGAGAAAGCACACCCAGATGTATTCAATATATTGTTGCAAATACTTGATGACGGTCGTCTAACAGATAGTCATGGTAGAACGGTAAGTTTCAAGAATACGATTATTATTATGACTAGTAATGCTGGTGTAAGTAATCCGCAATACAAGAAAAATCGTGAGCTATATGAAAAAGAAGAAGACTTGGATAAAATTGCCAAATTGAATGATGAAGCGTCTGAAATTTTGAATAATTCGTTAAAAGGGCAATTTAGACCTGAATTTTTGAACCGTATTGATTCTATCGTAATATTTAAGTCTTTGTCAAAACCTGAATTGGCTCATATTGCTAAATTATTGATTACGAAAGTTGTTAATAAATTAAAGAGTAAAGATATTGAATTGAAGTTTACCGAGGAAGCGTTGAAGTACTTGGTTCAGAAGGGGTATACGGCTGATTATGGGGCAAGACCTTTGCGTAGGGTTATTGAGCAAGAAATTGAGGATAAATTGGCTGACGAAATCTTGTCAGGTAAACTGACTAATGGTGCAAAAGTAACTGTTGATGCTGATGTCGATGCTGGGAAGTTGAAGTTTAGAATATATCAACCAAAGACTGGTGCAGAAGTCGCTGAATAACAAAAAACAAGCCTAAACTAAAAATAGGCTTGTTTTTTTGTTTG
>DHMD01000069.1 GCA_002405615.1 Christensenella sp. UBA4651
TTTGCGGGTGAAAGGCGTTTTAGAGCTGCAAAGATAGCAGGATTGAAAGTTGTACCAGTAATTATTAGAGATTACAACGAGCACCAGATAAAAGAGATAGCGCTAATTGAGAATTTGCAGCGTGAAGACTTGAACCCTATTGAAACAGCAATTGCAATAAAGCAATTGATTGATACTTATGGGTTTACACAAGACGAAGTAGCTGATAAAATCGGTAAAAGTAGGCCTGTTATCGCAAATTCTTTGCGTTTGTTGACACTTGAACCAGAGGTTTTGACATTGGTAGAAAAAGGCAAGCTTGCACCAGCAATAGCCAGAGCGATTATCAGTTTATCAAGAGAACAGCAAATTGCACTCGCCAAAAAAGCTTGTGATGATAAAATGACAGCCAGAGATGTAGAAAAAGCGGTTCAAGAACTAATGCGACCAGAGGCTGTGGCTGCAAAAAAATCTACACCTTTGAGTGCGGAATTAATGTCTATGAAGGAAGAAATGCAACAAGTTTTTGGCACAAAAATTACTATTTTAGGCAATGACAAAAAGGGGAGAATTTATTTCGACTACTATAATCAAGATGATTTGGATAGAATTTACTCACTTATCAACAGATTAAAGTAGCAAAAAATGATAAAAAGTTGTAAAAATTACTTCAATTAAAACGAGTTGAGAGCCGAGATTTTTGTTTTAGATGATTAACTACTCGCATTAAAGAATGTGAAAAAATCGCAATTTTTTATCAAAAATACATAATTTTTAGGAGTTTTTATGAGTTTATTAGCTGGTTGGACAATGGATATGTGGTCTCCAATTATAAACTTGTTCAGTTTTATACCGAACTATGGTTGGATGATTATTGTATTTACTATTGCTCTAAAAATTGTATTATCTCCTCTGGATATTTGGCAAAGAAAAGTTAGCCGAGATAGTACGATAAAACAACAAAAAATGCAACCTCAGTTGCAAAAATTACAAAAACAGTATGGGAATAACAAGCAATTACTCAATCAGAAGCAAATGGCATTATACAAAAAAGAAGGGTATAATGTTGTCGGTTCATGCTTGAGTATGTTAGTTAATTTGATTTTGACATTGTTTATATTCTTTACACTTTTCTCTGGATTATCAGAAATTTCACAAGAAAACACATACAAACAATATACAAAATTGGAAGAAGTCTATAAAACCACTTTTGCGGCAGAAGTAGCAAAAACTACGCCTAGTATAACCGAATATAGCCAAATTGACGCTATTATTAATGAAAAAATCGCAACAGATGCAGTAAAAGAGCGTGCAAAGGCAGCGCTAGTTGAATCTGGTATTACAGAACCTACGGAGGCGCAAATAAAATCGAAAGCGTATAGTCTAGTTGTATCAGAAGATTATAGCGCTGAACTGACAGTAGCACAAGCGGCGGCTGCTACAAAATATGAGGAAATCAAAGACGATTGGCTTTGGGTTGATAGTATTTGGCGTCCAGAAACATATGTATCTGGTGTAGGTAACTATAACGACTTTTATAACATCGCTAATTTGAGAGCAAGATTCGCTAACGATGCGGCGGCTTTGGAGCAAATTTCTCTTGAATATGATATTATTACGAAAAATATTCAGCAAAAATACAGTAGTTGGAACGGTTACTTTATTTTGGCAATTCTATGTGGTGTTGTAACATTTTTGTCGTTTACATTAACACAAAACACAAACGGACAAAAGAAAGAAAAGAAAATGATTCATGTCAATGGGAATATGGTTGACGGAATTAATAAAGACAAACAACAGCCCGACCCACAAAAATCTATGGGTATAATGAAATTTATTATGCCAGCGATTATGGTTCTCTTTGTATTGTTCTACTCTACCGCCTTTGCTTTGTATATTTTGACTAACTCGATTATGTCAATTTTAATAAGTTTGAGTTGTATAAAATTATTTGAGCATTTGGACAAGAAAAAGGCAAAAAAGACAGGTCCGATTGTGGAATATAGCAGAAAACAGTAAAAATGCTATAAAATTAATAAAAAAACGCACAAAAAGTGCGTTTTTTTATATTTTTTTGCGTATTTTACACCAAAAACTTCAAATTTTCGTTTAAGCCGTCTGGCACAGGGTCATATCCCCCCTGAAAACTTGGGCGGCATCTATAAATTCTACGAAAGCCCAACAGGCAGCCCTTGAAAATTCCGAATCTTCTGATTGCCTGCAAAGTGTAGGTGGAGCATGAGGGGAAGTAAATACAAGTTGAAGGCATAATCAGGTTAATTGTATATTTGTATAGATAGATTAGGATAATTCCCAAAAAAGTAAAAGGGAATAATAGGATTTTGAAAATTTTACGCATCTATTACTTTCCCTTTTGACAAAATTTGTTTTACTTCATTTTTTAATTCTTGAAAATTGGTTTCGGTTATAGTAGGTTTAGCAACAAAGATAAGGTTACAATTTTTGATTGCTGGAATAAGCGGACGGACTATCTCCCGCAATTGTCTTTTGATTTTGTTACGAGTAACGGCTTTACCGACTTTGTTACTAACTGAAAAACCGATTCTAGGTGTATGATATTTGCTATAAATTTTTAGCAAGGTAAGATTTGCAGTATTAAACTTTTCGCCTTTACGGTATATGTAAGCAAATTCCTTTCTCTTTCTTAGGCGATTTTGAGCTTTTAACATTTCTGCCTCCTTTGTTTTATAAAAAAATAGGTATTATGCCGAAAGCATAGTACCTAGATTAAGCACGAACTAATTGTTTGCGGCCACGATCACGGCGGCGTTTCAAAACTTTGCGTCCGCTTGTGGTCTTCATACGCTCACGAAAACCATGCACTTTACTACGCTGACGCTTCTTAGGTTGAAAAGTTCTTTTCATAATTCCCTCCTAGTCGATATAACTAAAATTGTATTTAAGTATACCAAATAAAAGTCCCTTTGTCAAGCCCCTTTTGAAAGGTTTTGCAAAAAGGTAGGCTTAGGGAAAAAGAGGCTGTTTTGAGTAAAGGATACAGGTGGTCAGCAGTCATAAATATACAAAGAATAGAGAAAGAACTGATAAAAATTTCGAGGGGCGCAGAACGGATTTTTCCACTTTTGCACAAATTATACACATTTCCACAAATTGTGGATTTGGTGGAAAAGTCTAGGAAAGCCTTTTGACAAGCCGAAATCTCTGTGGAAAAATATCCACAAAACTGTTACGAAAGTACAAAGTTTGAAAAAATTTGTCTAAATTATTTTGTTTGCATTACAAGTAGTTTATAATATATATTATAAAACTACTTGTAAAGTTTAGGTTGAACAGACTACTGTAAAGTTGTTTTACTCTGTGTTGAAAGGAATAAGTACAGGAAATTGAATTTGAGGGTGGGAGTTTGAATGGTTAAAAATTCCTCGAAAAGCCCTTAGGTAAGCCAAAAAGTCTGGGTGAGATGTATAATTTTTACAACAAATTGGAGAGAGGAAGCTTATTTGTCTAGTTATCCACGAAATGGGGATAGATTTCCACGAAAAAACGGAGGATTTGCACACTTTATCCACGCATTATCCACAGAAAAAAAGTTGGCGAATTTGCACGAAACCCCTTTTGTTATGCATAAAATGTATGAGTGGTAAGGACGTTTTCCACAAATCCACATACCCTATTAATACTGCTATTAATAAAAAAATAAAAATATATATTTTCTTCTCTCCTTGATTTAGGTGAAAAATTTTTGTAGAGTGTTTAGGCTGGATAGTGTAAGTGATAGCGGAGAGGTGGGAAGATGAGATGATGTAGTGCGACCAAAATGAAGAGGAAGAACAAAGGGAATGGGAGGGAGAAGGTTTTGATGTGAGTTGATTGTGTGCGGGAGCCGTTAAGTATTGGCTCGATATTGCTAGTATGTTGGGAGGAAAATTTTGGACTTAATTGTGGCCATATTAAGAGGAGAACTTGCCTTACACTGTGCAAAACTTTAATGCGAATTTTACAGTAAGCTGTAAGGAATTTGGTATGTGTAAAAGTGGAAATGTGTATAAAACCCCGTAGGTAAGCCAAAAAACCAGTGGGGGCGCTAAACGGTTTTGTGCAAAAAGTCCAAAAATTTAACTGTTTCAAAAAATGTGTCTCAAAGGATTGACTTTGGGAAATTCATATGCGATAATTGTCGCAGAATCTCATAGGGGCGAACTATCGCTGGATAGCAAAAGTATCGCTTGGTGGGTTGTATGCTCGTTTCGCTGTGATAGCGATGAGTGGGCAGTGCTTCGGTGTCGTGCTAGGTGTTTTGTATTTTGCCTTAGTTCGATTTCGCTAGACTACTGTTGCGAGGAAATTCTTTTCTTGTGGACGGTTTGATTGTGGTCGGTTGGGGGGGAATTCTGAGTGGGCGACATAGTTTTGAGTTTTCTTTTGTCGGGTATTGTGTGGCAGGTCTGGAGAGACTCATAGTACAAAAAATTGTAGATTTTTGTATAGCTAATTGCTGCTGGTCGCAGAATTTTTAACCGCACTTTTGCAACTTGTTTTGTTTTTGGTGGGCGACTTATTGAGTTTCTGATTGCTGATGATTTGTGGTTTTGAAAAATTGACTTGTTGACCAATTGTGTTTGTGGCATAATGTTTGTATGTTACAAATATTGATTGTTTGGTGTCTTGCTTGTTTGTTTTTAGTTTGGTCAAATTTTATATTTTGACAAGTTTTTGTGTTTTCAAAAGTAATCCACAATAATGGGGAAAAGTGTAAAAGTCGGTTGATTTTTGTTTTGTTTTTGTAATAATTTTTCACAAAAATCTTGCAAAATAGATTTGATGTTTTCCACTTATCCAGAATACTGGGGATAAGTATTTAACTATTTTTTTATGGCATGTGTTTTTACTTGACTGAATAGTGTAAAACTATGTTTTTTGTCGGTAAGTGGCTAAGCATTGCTACTTACCGTGCGTTTTTTGTATACATAATATCGATTTTTTGAATTTGTATCATTTATTGTTTCATAAATATAGAGAGCGAAAAGTTATCCTCTGTGGATAACCTTTCGCTCTCTCTGTATTGTGTAAAAAAAGAAAAAATAAATTAAAAAAATATTTCAAAAATACAAAAAAATAAAAATAATATTATTAAGTTTCGTAGAATTTGTGCAAAACTCAAAATTTTGTGATAAAATGATATTGTAAAATTTAAGAGGAGGCAAAGGTATGGAATATACTGGTTTTAGAGCGGTTGTAATTAAGGATAAAAAGATTGCTCTAATAGAACGCTGGAATAATGGGAAACACTACTTTGTATTGCCTGGTGGGAAATTGGAAAAGGGCGAGAGTGATATTGATTGTGTGGTGCGTGAGATTAAAGAAGAATTGAATATTGATATTGTTCCGCAAAAGCTAATTTATGATTTGGTAGATTTTCGCCGTCAAGGTGTTTTTGTTGTAGATTGGGTTGGGGGTGAAGTGAGTAAAACCGATGCAGAAGAATATCGTGAGGATCGGGTCGGAGGTGATTATAGTCCTGTTCTTGTTGAGTTAGGGAAAATTAAGGACATTAATCTAGTGCCTACTGAAATGAAGCAGCAGTTATTATGCGATTTGGAAAGTGGGCAATTAGCGACTCGTGAAAAGATTGAAATTCGTTCTGGGTATAAAGGGTAGAGAGGTGTATTATGGTTGATAATGGAGATGTTGCGATTAGTAAACAAAAAGGCATACAGATTTCATTCGAAAGCATTATTGAAAAAAGTAACAAAATGATAGAAGGTATGAGCCAGTCGCACAGATATTATTTTGCGGCAGAGCAGCCAACCTTGACAGTCGGGACAAATGGAATAAATAGGGTACTCGCTGTATCGAAAGATAATATAGAGGATACGGCAAGATTAAAATTGCGTGCCAAAAGGTTCTATGAAAGGCTTGGAAAATCTCCTATTTTGCCTCGTGATGGTAGAAAGGATGGAAAGTTGATACTCAAAAAAGGGCAGTCAATACATTTTGTAAACCTCGGGATAATGAGTTTCTGCGATAAGAACCGTACTGTTGTGCCGATTGCAAAAAGTTTGTCGAGTATTGCAAGAGAGGGAATTGTTACAAATGCTGATTCCTATGTGTTGGACGAGTACAATCCTAAACTAATCAATAATTGTGTCAGCGTGCTAGAAATGAAAAAGAGTATAGGATATCGTGAGTGGGCGGAGCGAAATAATCCGATTATGAATAGTTTCCCTGAATTGCATATCCCTAATCCGCACTTTAACCTCAGCAAAATAGGAGCGACTCTAACTAGGTATGATGTGCAAGCCACAGGCTTGGGAACGCTTGATTATGTTGTCGGTAATGATGCTATGTCGTATGAGGAAATCGCTCCTCTATTATATGAGTTGGGGACTTTTGGCCTTGTATTGGAAACTCGTGGAAAAGAGTTTGAGGAGTATGTGGCAACAGACAAGGTAAAAGAGATGTCCGAAGATGAATATATGCAACACAAGATGTACACTTTTGGTATTCCTAGTATGTTTATCAGCGGTGTGATTATGAGTGATTGCGCTGCTCTAAATGATGATGTGAGTAAGCTTGTTTATAACAACTTCAAAGATAGATATATATATAATAGCCGTGGCGAAGTGTTAAATAATCCTGTCGTTTATAGTGATTTGAGTGAGGCGGAGCGTTATGAAGTTTGGAACAAGATGCGAAATTCTGCGGCTCTTTCCGAAAAATATGCCGAAATAGAAAAATGCTAAAAAATAACAAAATAATTACATAAATAAAATAAAAAGGAAGTTATCCTCAGTGGATAACTTTTTTGTTGGTAATTTGTCATAAAAAATAACAAAAAATAAATTTAATTTTTTGAAAGGCAAATTTGTTGTGGATAATTTTTGTTTATTTTTTGGATATTTTTTGTGAATTTTTTTATGCCGTCTGAAATTGCGGAATTGAGACTAAAAATATTATTTAATCGAGCGGCGCATAGGCGATTGTTTCGTAGCAAAGAACTTATGCCGTAGATAAATAGGTTGGCGTGCAGGTCGAGTGAATTTATCGCTCCTACATAGGTTGAATTAATTGATATGTGGCCTAATCGTGCTTGCTCTGTTGTCGCCATACTGTCAATTATTATGAGTGGGGATGTAGGGTGCATAGTGTGGATAAAATCGTGGCAAAATTGGGCGGACTGATGCGTGATTGGTGCGGCGAGTCCACCGTATATATAATTGGGGTAATCAGCATTACGCAGGTCGGTTGCGACCATTGCGCCTAGACAGTCTGCGAGCATTCTATCCGTTCCTAGGCAAAGTAGTACTGGCGGGGTAGAAAATTTGGATAATAAAAATTGTGATAATTTTTCGGCAGCATTTATTGCATAACTATAAATTGAGAAAATTTCCATATCAATACCTCGTAAAAATTATTGACAAAAAGTTAATTTATAAAAGGCAAAATTCGTATTTATTAATTTTTGTAGTCATCATTTTTATGGAGATTTTTTTATTTTGATTAACGGCGTATAACAGTGGGATAAGAGGATTTGCGTGTGTGTGCGTGCGAGAGTGGGGAATATAAGGCAAAAAAATTAATATAAAAATTCGGTAGAAAATACTAAAAAAATATTATCGAAAATTTGTTTTATAAATTTGACAAAAACAGTTGCTTTTTTCTCTTTTGTCTGCTATAATGGTGGCTAAAGAAATGGGGAGAGAACTACGGGTAGGCGGAGAAAATTATGCAAGCAGAGAAACTTGTTTTGAAAAATTTTAGAAACTTTGGGGATTTGGAATTACCCTTGCGTTCTGGGTTGACTGTTATTTCGGGGCAGAATGGTGCGGGCAAAACAAACATATTAGAGGCGCTATATATGTGTAGCATAGGTCGTAGCCCTAGGACTAGACAGGACGGGATTTTGATTACCAAAGGCAAGGGGGCTAGTCAGGTTTCGCTCGAATACAAGCGTGCGGGCATTACTCGCAATGTCGGCGTTCATTTGAGCACCACAAAAGGCAAGACGGTGATTTTGGACGGTATGCCCAGTGGCAAGATTAGTGAGATTGTTGGGAATTTTGCTTGTGTATATTTTAGTCCTGATGAGATTAATATTGTGCGGGGCGGCCCACAGTATCGCAGACGCTTTATGGATATTATTAATTGTCAGGTGAGCAAAAATTATATGAGCGACCTAAAAAACCTGCAACATTGCATAAAACAGCGTAATACTTTGCTTCGTGGAATAAAAATGGCAAATAATTACGACCATTCGCTTGACCCATGGGACTCACAAATAGTAAAATATAGTTTGCGGATAATGTTGAGACGACACGGATTTATCAAAACTCTGCAAAAAGTCGTAGATGTGGTTATGAGGATTTTGACGGACAATAGCGAAACGCTCAAAATTACGTATCGCAGTTTCTGTGATAGGTTGGAGCAAATTCATATCAAATCTTTGGCGGACGAATATTATAGGAAAGTTCGCTTAAACTATGTCAAGGACGTGCTGACGCATACGAGTTCGGTTGGGCCGCATTTGGACGACTTTGATATTAGGCTGGCATATTTACGCAGTGAGGACAAGAAATTGGGTAAGGACGCCGAGGAGATGGAGTATATCAATCTGCGAAATGAGGGGAGTTTGGGGCAACAGCGGACGGCTACGTTGGCACTCAAAATTGCAGAGATATTTATCTATCACAAGTTCTATGGCGAGAAACCAGTGCTACTACTCGATGATGTTTTGTCTGAATTAGATTTTGACCGCAGGCGTAAACTGATGGAGTATTGCAGCCATTTTGACACAATTGTAACTTGTACGGAGTGGTCGTATGAGAATACTGTGCCTGATACGTGGTACAAGGTAACTGCGGGCAAGGTTGAGGAGTTGGCGGTCGAGCCAGAGAGGTTTACTTATCAAGGGGAGTTTAATGCTCGTGCTTACCAATTCGCTCAAAAAATCAACGAAATGGCGGACGGTTATTATGAAAAGCAGGCGTGGCTAGAACCTGTGCGCAACAGATTTTTGGGGCGAGATTTCCCTATTGAGAATGAAACCAAGGCGATCGAGTTTCCGAGTGAAAAGGTTATGCAGGTGCTAGACGATGAGGCGGAGGAAATTGACAGAGAAAATATAGATTTTGACCCGTGGAACGATGAGGATAAACCGTTAAAGAAATCTCAACGAAGCAAAAAATAGAGAGGGTGTATTATGGCTGTTTTATCGAATCGTGAGAAAAAGTTCCTAGCAAATGAAAAGCAAATGAGAAAGCAATTTTCTGCATATGCGGAGCAGGCAAGTATTGTCTATGAGTATTGCAGAGAATTTGAAACGGAGAAGGAGGTGTTTGACAGATTTCGCAATATTGATTTGAAAATTAAGAACGGATATGTCAAAAAACCAAATTCTCGTGGGTGGACTGAGGTGCGTATGCGGAATGCGCAGCAGTTCGGTATGGTAAATATTAATCCTTTTAATGTGGTCGATAATGCTGGTGGGGTGTCTGGAATTGATTATAGAAAAGCGCCAACGGGGCTTAACTACGCTCGAATTAGGTTTTTTAATTCAAGGTTAGCGAATTTGACTGCTAGAACTTACACGCCAAATGCAACTTCGCACAATGTCAATCGAGAGGTGGTAACTGTGAAAGTACCGCTACAAAAGAACTCGCAAGAGGTGAGGGTTAATTCCTTGTATAATGTTATGCGGTATCATAGGACTGTTTATCATGAAATGGGGCATGCTTTGGTTAAGCGTACGGCGTTTGAGTTGGATAGTGTTAGCGCTGGGCTTTTGCGAGGAGTTTTGCCCGAACTTTCTGATAAAAAGCAGATAGTGTGTTTCGGCGGCAAAAATCCAGTTTATGGCTACGAAGTGGATAAACAAGGGCGTAGTAGCGGGCTTTTGTGGCGTAATGCGGCAATGCAATATTTGGAGGAAGGTGTGGTAGAAAATATTGCGATGGACTGCATTGAAAATGAAATCTACTTTTCGGATAATGCGGGATTTAGAGGGGTTGACAAGGCACAGTTTTTGGAGAAAATGCAGAATAGTGTAACCTATTATTCCGCTTATGCTTTGGTTGGTTTATGGAATAGTATTTCGGGAAATGAGTTGACTAGGCAGCACTTTGGTGGCGAGGCGAAGGACAATGAAGTCTTGGAGTCTACCGAGATTTTTAAGTCTTTGTTTGCTGATTATGTACATAGTGTTGTTGGTAATACTTATGTGCCCAGGACTAAAGGAATTTTTACTACACAAAAAGTTGAAAGAATAGCAGAAAAATACGAGAAATGTGTTGATTTTTGTAAAAAACAGTATGCTATTTCTATGCTAAACAATTCGCAAAGTGGGGGAGGATTGCGAGATTTTTGTGGTAAGTTGGCTCTGGCTACCAATATCGAT
Organism: Christensenella sp. UBA4651; assembly: GCA_002405615.1. Taxonomy (GTDB): domain Bacteria; phylum Bacillota; class Clostridia; order Christensenellales; family UBA1242; genus UBA7867. The sequence goes on from DHMD01000069.1 coordinate 10,355, forward strand.
AATTTGATAAACAATCTAAAAAATTATGTAGAAATGAGTTTGAATGAAAAGGCGGAATTTACCGATATTTTATCCGAAAAATTAGGCAAAGGAAAAGGAAATAATTTACAAAGTGCGGTAAATAAAGTTAGCAAAAATGAGGCGGTAACTTTACCAATACTTGGCAAACAAAAGCCTGTGGAGATAGGGGCTTATAAAAGTAGTGAAAGCAAGGCGGACGAAAAAGCCGAAGTCAAGAATGATGAATCGATAAAGGACTCACAAATGGTGAGATAAATAGGTCAAAAATATGGAAAAATTAGTGATAATTGATGGTAATAGTTTGGTAAATAGGGCGTTTTATGCAATGCCGCCTTTATTTAATTCGGAGGGGGTAAACTGTAATGCTGTTTACGGGGTGGCTAATATCTTGGCTCGTATGTTTGTTGATAATAAACCCAAGTATATTTGTGTGGCTTTTGATGCTGGGCGGCATACTTTTAGGAACGATTTGTATTCGGAGTACAAGGCGACTAGAAAGGGTATGCCAGAGGACTTGGCTATCCAAATGCCAATTCTTAAACAAATGCTCAAAACTATGGGCATTACGATGATTGAGAAAAAGGAAATCGAGGCGGACGATATTATTGGTACGCTTACTCGCAAGTTTGAGAATGTTCAAAAAATCGTGGTTACTGGCGACCGTGATTCTTTGCAGTTGATTAATGATAGCACCGAGGTTTGGTTGACAAAAAAGGGTTTGAGCGATATTGCTGTAATGAATGAGCAGACTTTTAGAGAGGAGTGGGGGCTAGTCCCTAGTCAGATTATTGACCTAAAAGCGTTGATGGGCGATGCTTCGGATAATATACCAGGAGTGCCGGGCGTGGGCGAAAAAACGGCTATTGGATTGCTAACAGAGTACCAAACTATCGCAAATTTGTATGACCATATTGGCGAGATTAAGGGAAAATTAAAGGATAAGTTGATTGACGGCAGAGATTTGTGCTATTTGAGTTATGACCTTGCGACAATTAGGTGCGATGTGGACTTGACAGAGCGACTAGAAGATATGGCGACTAAGTTTCCTTGGGGGGCGGCGGTCTATGATTTTTGCAATGAGTATGAGTTCCGTAGTATCACTCGTAGGCAAGAGCTTTTTGGAGCGGAGAGTGAGGTGTTACCACAAATTAGTTGCGAATCGCAGATAGTCAATTTGTCTCAAATCGCTGATATCGCAGGAGAAAACAGAGACAAAAAAGCAATTTCCATATTTAATAATGACAAGTTTTTTGAATTTGCTTTTACTGCGGACAAGAATTATAGAATTGAATTGATTGGTGTTAGTGCAACAATGGTACTCAATGAGTTGCGGGATTTTTTGATTGGCGATGATAAGACGATTTTGACATATTCGCTCAAAGATTTATATCGAAAGTGTGAGCCAATCGGGGTGCAAATTCGAGGGGTGGAGTATGATGTCCCTTTGGCAACATATTTGATAAATAGCAATATTAAGGTTGATGACCCAACGCATATGCTGGACTTTTTGGGGTTGCCTCATGAGAATTATGCGGCGATGAATTTCCTTGCTTGGGAAAAAGCTAAAGCAGGCTTAATAAAGAAAGGGTTAGAAAAACTATATTTTGATTTGGAACTTCCGCTCGTGCGTGTGTTGTACGAGATGGAGCGAAATGGAATTACAATTGATACAAATGTTTTATCCGAATTAGAGCCAAAATACCGTAACGAGATTGAGGCATTGCGTCAGGAAATTTGCGATTTGGCTGGTTGCGAGTTTAATGTAAATAGTCCAAAACAGTTGGCTAATGTGCTGTTTAATGTGCTGAATTTGGATTCGTCAAAAAACAAAAAAATGTCGACAAATGTTGAGGTTTTGGAGTCGCTAAAAGGCTTACACCCTATCATTGAGAAAATTTTGAGATACCGCTCTATTGCGAAATTATATAATACTTACATAGAGAATATGTATAACTATATTGGTGAGGACGGCAAGATTCACACGCAGTTTAACCAAACGATTGCAGTTACGGGGCGACTCAGCAGCAACGAGCCGAATTTGCAAAATATCCCTGTTAGGACGGACGAGGGCAAGGAATTACGCAAAATGTTTGTTGCGAGCGAGGGGTGTAGGCTCGTTAGTGCCGATTATAGTCAAATCGAGTTACGACTACTTGCTCACTATTCCCAAGATAAGGTGCTGGTGCAGGCGTACAAGGAGGGGCGAGATATACATACTATTACTGCGAGTCAGATTTTTGGCGTGCCTCTTGATATGGTAACTGACCATATGCGCCGCAGTGCCAAGGCGGTGAACTTTGGTATTATTTACGGGATTTCGCCATACGGGCTGGCTCAAAATATCGGAATTACTCCTTATGAGGCTAGGCAATATATCGAGCGATATTTCTTGACCTATCCGACTATCAAGCAGTTTTTGGATAGCAGCGTGGAACAGTACAAGCGTACGGGGAAAGTTACCACGCTTTTGGGGCGTATTCGTAATTTCGAGAGCGGAGTTACGGGGCGTGAGGCTAAGTTTGTGGAGCGTGCCGCTATGAATATGCCGCTGCAAGGTTCGGCTAGCGATATTATTAAAATGGCGATGCTGGCGGTGGATAGTGAAATCAAAAAGCGTGGGCTAAAAGCCAAAATGGTGCTACAAGTTCACGACGAGTTGATTATTGATACGCCTGAAAACGAGGTAGCGGAAGTCCGTGCAATTCTGAAAGATAAGATGGAAAATGTGATTAAACTGAATGTGCCGCTCGTTGTAGATGTTGAGGACGGAAAATCGTGGTTCGATGTCTAAAATAGTACTGATTTTTTCTCGATTTTTTGGCATTTTTAGATTAATTTTTGATAATTTGCAAAAAATAAAATAAAATATCAAAAAAATAATTTTAATTAGTTGCTTTTTTTCTATTAA
>DHMD01000023.1:0-8821 GCA_002405615.1 Christensenella sp. UBA4651
TCGATTTAGTTTTTAATTGGTGCACCAAGTAAAGGTAGCTTCTCGGCTGCCTTTTTTATTGTTAAAAAACAAGATAAAGTTTTGTTATGTTTGATGCCAAAACTTCTATACAAATAGCAACAACAAAATACATAAAAATTTATCAAAAAAATATTATTTTTAGTTGACACCCCCCCCCATAAATATGCTATCATTATTAACAAAGGCCGTAGCCTTTAGAATATAAAAGGAGAAAAATTATGGAATTCGCAAAACAAAGTACTATCAAGACAGTTCTTTTGTCAGTTTTTAGTATCGCACTTGTGTTTGTTGCTTTTGTTGTTTTTTAGTGGATGTGCCAACAAGCCGTTGTACAACATCGACTTTACTGGTGGTAACATTATATATAATGGCGAAAGCGCCACAGTAAAGGGTGCTACTTGGGAAAAAGTAGCTGATGAGGATGGCTTCGATGCTGTTTACAAATTAACAGGTACAGTACCTTACAATCAATTTGTTGCAGAGAAAATTTATGGAACTCACGACTTGAATGTTGTGTTGATTAAATTTACTTCTGACCGTGTAACAAAAGTTTCTTATGACAAAACTACAGACACAGGTTTCTACAATATTTTGAACAAGGATACAACAAACGAAAAAGTTAAACATGCATCATTCTCTAGTTCAGATGGCGAGACTGCAAAAACTACTTACTTCTTCTATCAACAAGTTACCAACGAAGTTAGGACATTGACTATGAACATCAGCTTTGATGGTACAAAAGAAAATGAAGCAGTTTACAAGTTTATTATCGACCCAGCTAACTACACTTTGGAAGCTCCAACAGCAACTGAGACTGCTTAATAAAACAAAAAAACGCATCAATTCGATGCGTTTTTTTGTTTTATTTCACAGTATAGTTTTGTAAATTTCATTATTGAAGGCGTAACCATAGTGATAATCCACATAGATTTATCTCAAAATCTCTATAATTATAATCACTTGCATAATTCCGCATTATTACAATTTTCGGCTTTAGCTTCTATTTCATTACCCTGCGTCAAAAGCTTATTCTCTAAATTCAATATACTAGCTTTGTATCTGTCATAAGCCTTATCGTACTGATTTTGCTCTATATTTTCTACGCACTGTTGTTATTTTACTTCATAGCGATACTCAATGTCGCCATTATCATAGAAGATGAACTTATCTTTACCGATACTTTCGATAGTGGTCGATAGTGTGTCAAGCACTTTTTTGCCTTGTTGCTCAATTTGCGGCTCATCAAACTTATGAGATTTAGCGATAATTTTTAATTTCATTGAACGCATTTATCACGAGTTGACTATTATCTTGCGTGTCATCAGCATAACTTTCCAGAGCAAGTTGCATTTCTAGTATTTTATTGCGTTGTTTTGTGAAATTTTTATAAGTTATTTCACTTATCCATTGCCTACCCAATTTATCAATAAACATAAGTTTCACCTCTTACTAATTATATATCAAATATACTTTTTTGTAAATTAAGTTTGTTAATTTTTGTAAGCAATCCTTACAACTCCCAGTTTACACTATAAAAAATCTCTAAAAAATCAAAAAAGTTGTAAATAATATCTTGATTGTTAAAAATTTTTATGATATAATTTTAGCACATTATTCAGAGTAGAGCGTGAATTTACGCTCTATACTTATTTTTTAGGGAGAAAAGATAAAATGGAACAAAGCAAAATTAGAAATATTGCTATCATTGCTCACGTTGACCACGGCAAAACCAGTCTTGTCAACGAATTGTTGAAGCAAGGTGGTGTTTTCAGGAGTAACCAAGAGGTTGGCGACCGTGTTATGGACTCAAACGACCTTGAGCGTGAGCGTGGTATTACCATTCTCGCCAAAAACGCAGCAATCCACTACAAGGACTACAAAATCAACGTTATCGATACCCCAGGACACGCAGATTTCGGTGGTGAGGTAGAGCGTGTGCTAAAAATGGTTGACGGCGTGCTTTTGGTAGTGGATGCATTTGAGGGCACAATGCCACAAACTCGTTTCGTATTGGAGAAGGCTCTCGGTCTTAACCTCAAAGTAATCGTAGTTATCAACAAAATCGACCGCCCAGACGCTCGTATTCCCGAGGTAGAGGACGAAGTTTTGGAGTTGTTGTTTGACCTAAACGCAAACGAGGATCAGCTCAACAGTCCAGTAATTTACGCCAGTGCAAGGCAGGGTATTGCCAGCAAGGACCGCAATGTACAAGGCACAAATATGGTTCCTCTTTTTGAGGAGATTATCAACCATATTCCTAGCCCAAACGGCGATGTAAACAAACCTTTCCAAATGCTAGTCAGCAACACAGAGCACAACGACTTTTTGGGCAAACTCGCTGTTGGTAAAATCGAGAACGGTAGCGTAAAAGTTGGTCAAATGGTTGCCATTACCAACTATTTCCACCCAGAACAGGTTTCAAAAATCCGTGTTCAGCAGCTTTTTGTTTACGATGGTATGAAAAAAGTTGAGACCGAGTCAAGTAGCGCAGGCGACATCGTTTGTATCGCAGGTCTTGGCGATATTAAAATTGGTGATACCGTTTGTGATTCAGAGAACCCAAGCGCACTCGAATTTGTCAAAATCAGTGAGCCTAGTGTTGAGATGACATTTATGGTAAACGATAGTCCGTTCGCTGGCAAAGAGGGTAAGTTTGTAACTAGCCGCCACCTTAGAGACCGTTTGCAAAAGGAAATGGTAAAGGACCTTTCACTCCGTGTTGAGCCAACTGACTCGACAGACGCATTCCGTGTCCGTGGTCGTGGTGAAATGCACCTTTCAATCCTTATCGAGAATATGCGTAGAGAGGGCTACGAATTTCAGGTTTCAATGCCAAAAGTTTTGTTCAAAGAGGACGAAAATGGCAAGAAAATGGAGCCTATTGACCGTCTCGTTGTAGATGTTCCAGAGGATTGTGTCGGCGCCGTTATGAGCAAAATGGGCGTTAGAAAAGGCGACCTTGTCGAAATGAAGCCGCAAGGCAGCCGCACCCGCCTAGAATTTTTGGTTCCTAGCCGTGGTTTGTTCGGTTACAAGTCGGAATTGTTAACAGATACTCGTGGTGAGGGTATTATGAGTAGTGTCCACTATGGTTATGACTACTACAAGGGCGACATCGAGCGCCGTGTTTGTGGTGCGTTGGTTGCTCACGAAACAGGCGAGTGTATCGGTTACGGTTTGGCAAATGCCCAAGAGCGTGGTACTCTGTTTGTTAAGCCAGGCGACAAAGTTTACGGCGGTATGATTGTTGGCGAAAATCCCAAAGGCGAGGATTTGGTAGTAAATGTTTGCAAGCGTAAGCAGTTGAGTAATATGCGTAGTTGTTCATCAGATGACGCACTCCGCCTTATTCCACCTAAAATCATGAGCCTAGAAAAGGCAATTGAGTTTCTAAACGATGACGAATTGCTAGAAGTTACCCCAGAATCTATCCGTTTGCGTAAGACGATTCTTGACCACGACAAGCGTGCCGTGGCTAAATATAGAGCAAAAAACGGTAGCAAATAATATTTGAAAATAAATAATAAAAAAATCAAATAAAAATCTGCGAAAAATATTAAAAATTATATAAAAAGTGTTAAAAAGCATAATTATACTGTGTGGAGGGTAAATTATGAATAAAACAAAAAGAGCGCTTCAGCTAACTGGCGCAACTCAACCTGTTGAGGAGAAAACAGAAGCTGAGTCTACTGGTAACAAGAAAATTGATGCTATTCGCAAATTGCAAGCTGATGGCGTAATCTCAGAAGAAGAAATGAAATCTCTCATTATGAAAGAATTAGAAAAATAATCAATCATAGATTGTATTTTATTAGGCAAACTGCACCCCGATTAGGGGTGCAGTTTTTATTGTAAAATAATTTTTTAGATAAAATAAATTCGCTAATTTATCTAATACGAACTAGGCAAAGTGAGTGCTTTAACAAATCAAACCACTCGCTAGAACTTGGTTTTGTCATATCCTATGTCTTGAACGGGAAAAGAAAAAGACGGACAAAAAATGTTCGTCTCATTCTTGGTGACCCGTCCGCGACTCGAACGCGGGACAACTTGATTAAAAGTCAAGTGCTCTACCGACTGAGCTAACGGGCCATATGGCAGGGGTGGCAGGATTTGAACCTACGCATGCTAGAGTCAAAGTCTAGTGCCTTACCGCTTGGCTACACCCCTAGGCAGGGACTTATACGAGCAAAAATGCTTGAAGCCCAAAGAGTGGCAGGGGCAGAAGGATTTGAACCCACGAATGCTTGAGTCAGAGTCAAGTGCCTTACCGCTTGGCGATGCCCCTACAAAAGTAGTTTACACAGAGTAAACTATAAATCTCACAAGGGCATTGTCCTCACAAAAAGACAGATAAACTGTCAGTGGGGTGAATAGTGGGGCTCGAACCCACGGCCTCCAGAGCCACAATCTGGCGCTCTACCAACTGCGCTATATCCACCATATTGGTCGAGGACTAAAATAGTCGATGCCCCAAGAGTGCGTTGCATTTATAAACCAGCGTATCTGTTGCGTCTGGAATGGTGCGCCCAGAGAGACTCGAACCCCCAACCTTCACCTTAGAAGGGTGTTGCTCTATCCTGTTGAGCTATGGGCGCAAGTACAAGCAACAACACAAATGCAAGAGTACCCTACGATTAAGATACCTACAAATTGTATCATAATTGATACACTATGTCAACATTTATTTTGCAAAAAGTTAAAAAATTTTTGCAAACTTTCTATTTTGTCTACAAAAGTCGCTTTATTTTATTCATACTAATTATTTTTGCGGGTAATTTATTATAATTAATACTTAATTCCTATAATTTATATTGTGCCGCCCTTAACAGCTAAATCTTATATAATATTTAATACTCCAATACGCACAGCATATAGTTAGTTTGCCTAATTACGCTGATGAGAGTTTTTAGGCTGTCTTGATAAGTGTTTTCATTCGCCAAATACTTTAACTGACTAGCCACATAGAGGGCGAGGCAGTAAATAGGGTACAAGGCGTGCTTGTGTTTTGCGCTTTCGCTATTGCTGACGGTGTCGATTTTACTCGCCAATATGTCCGACCGCTGCTCCCAAAGCAATGCCAACTCATTAATTCTCATCAGGGCATAACTCTGCGAAATCTGGCTTGTGTCCAAATCATAAGACAAATCATATAAATTTTGTAATGTGTCAATATATTTTTGGTGAATATTTTGGGTAATTTCGCTATCATTTTCACTCATATTATTTAGGGAAAAAGTCGGCAATTTCAGCACCTCAATTTGTGCCGAAATGTCCTGTTGTTCCAATTGCTTTACCACTGTTTGCGCACTCAAATTATCAGGGTAAATCGCTAGCACCACCCCGAAATTTTTATCTTTTTTGATAACGACCCCCGCCCCTCCACGAGCCTTGTATTCCACCGCCTTTGTTTCTGCGGTTTCATAAGTTTTTGCGTCAATAGCGGCATATAATATATAGTAGTTTACCGAGGCGGTTGTTGGCACAAAAAATAGCGATTTAATCGAGAAAAATAATAATAAAAAAATAATCAAAAAAATAGCAAAAAATAACACAAAAATTCTGTATTGCCTGTGTTTGGGCTTTTTGCCAATTATGATAATTTCGTGATACTCTTTTTTAACCCGCATAAGATAAAATATGTAACTTTTTTATAAAATATTGCAAAAAAAGTGTCTCAAAGTGGTTACAAATGCAAAATTGTGTGATAAAATATATGCAGTTTGTATGACGAGCAAACATTTTTTATTAATCGAGGTGTTAAATATGAAAATTGAACCATTATTTGACAGAGTTGTCATAAAACAAATCGACAAGGAGACTACGACCGCTAGCGGCATTTTGTTGCCGGGCAATTCGCAAGAGAAGCCCCAAATCGCAACAGTAGTTGCTGTTGGCCCAGGCGGTATTATTGATGGCAAAGAAATCAAAATGGTAATCTCAGTAGGAGATAAAATCTTGTACCCAAAGTATGCTGGCAGCGAATTCAAGTTTGATAACGAAGATTATATAATTTTACGCCAGTCAGATGTTTTGGCAAAAATTAACTAATGTTTGGAGGATAAAATGGCTAAATTAATTCAATCAGGCGAACAAGCCCGTCAAAGTTTGGAGCGTGGAGCAGACGCTCTCGCAAATGCAGTAAAGGTTACCCTTGGGCCAAAAGGTCTAAATGTGGTGCTTGACCGCAAGTTTCAGACCCCACTTATCACCAACGATGGTGTAACAATTGCAAAAGAGGTTGAGCTCAGTGATGTTTTTGAGAATATGGGTGCTCAAATTATAAAGGAAGTATCGGTCAAAACCAACGATGTTGCTGGTGATGGTACGACCACAGCCGCCGTTTTGGCACAAAGCATTATTCACGAAGGGCTAAAAAACGCCACTGCTGGTGCAAACCCCGTTGTTCTAAAAAAGGGTATTGCCAAGGCTGTTGATGTGGTCGTTGCAGAGTTAAAGGCTCAGAGTAAGCCTGTTGTTGACGCAAAATCAATTGAGCAAGTCGCTAGCATTTCGGCTGGGGACGAAACCATCGGTAAACTTATCGGCGATGCAATGCAAGTAGTAGGTAAGGACGGCGTTATCACTGTCGAAGAGGCAAAAACGATGGAAACCACTCTCGAAGTTGTCAAAGGTATGCAGTTTGACCGTGGGTACGCTAGTAGTTATATGAGTACTAATATGGATAAAATGGAGGCAGAATTAGAAGACCCATTTATTTTGCTTACAGACAAAAAAATTAGCACAACCCAAGAAATTTTGCCGATTTTGGAGCAAGTAGTCAAAACTGGTAGGAAATTATTGATAATCGCTGATGAGGTGGAGGGCGAGGCTCTCACAACGCTTATAATCAACAAGTTGCGTGGCACATTTACTTGTGTAGCGGTCAAAGCGCCTGGGTTTGGCGACCGCCGCAAGGCAATGCTCCAAGATATCGCAATTTTGACTGGTGCAAATGTGATTTGTGATGAATTGGGACGCAGTTTGAGTGAGGCAAGCCTCAACGACCTCGGTAAAGCACACAGCGTAGTTGTTACCAAGGATACTACAACTATTGTCGAGGGTGCGGGGGATAAAAAGCAGTTGGAGGAGCGTGTCAACGCTATCAAGGCTCAAATCGAAACTTGTACTAGCGATTACGACCGTGAGAAATTGCAGGAGCGTTTGGCGAAACTTGCTGGCGGTGTGGCAGTAATTAAGGTTGGTAGTGCGACCGAAATTGAAATGAAAGAGAAGAAATTGCGTATTGATGACGCATTATCTGCTACTCGTGCTGCCGTAGAGGAGGGAATTGTTTGCGGTGGTGGTGTTGCACTGCTCCGCACAATCCCTGCTGTCGAAAAATTGGTAAACAAGTTGGACGGCGACCAAAAAGTCGGAGCGAAAATTATTCTCAACTGTTTGTCTGCTCCAATTCGTCAAATTGCAAAAAATGCAGGTATTGACGGCGGTGTTGTCGTTGACAAGATTTTGTCAAACGAATCAATCACTTTTGGATACGATGCTTTGAATGACAAATATGTTGATATGATTGATGCTGGAATTATCGACCCAACAAAGGTTACCCGTTCCGCTCTCCAAAATGCAGCTAGTGCAAGTAGTACTTTGCTCACAACCGAATGTATCATTGCAAATGCTCCCGAAAAGGATACGCCAGCAATGCCAAATCCAAATGCTATGGACATCTAAATTCGTGTAACTAAATATAAAACTATAAAACATAACAAAAAAGAGCCTAATTTAGTTAGGCTCTTTTCTCTTTTAATAAAATCTGTTTAATTCAAAAAATGCAATTAAATATACGGTTTTATATGGGATAGTATCAAAAATATGGCGCTATCCCTGCAAAAAACTAAATTATACAACTTTCTTAATAATAAATTTTGCACGCTTTATTGGAATAGGAGAAACCTGACTAGATACATTCCTCTCTATTTTTTCTACAAAACCCTCGACCTCCATACAAGGGAAGCCGTACGGAATAATAACCCTGTCGCCAATGGATAAATCAATCAAATCAGTAATATACCAGCCGAGTTTTTTCTCGCCCGAATATTCAAAACTTACCTTCACAAAATCAGCATATTCTAGGTCTTTTAATTTTCCACCTGCCAAAGAATGAATCATACTTGCCTCCCAAACTATCTGGTATATTGTACCACAAATTTCCAAAATCTTCAACGTTATTTAGTCAAAACAAACTGCTGCCCACTATTATCAAATCATATTAATATTTTGATTTTGCCTAAATTAAGTATTCGCATCAATACAAAAATTAAATTATCCAAACACCCTAAAAAGTGCATAATACCTAGCAAATTTATAAAAAAAGTAGTAAAAAACGGCAAAAAACAGTAAATTTGCGTTAAAAATGCAAAAAAGTAGCCTTTTTGGGCTACTTTTTCTCCACATAGGTTTCAATTACTTTTTTTGCCAAATATAGGTGGCCATTTTCGGAAAGATGTATTCCGTCATCACAATATAGTTTTTTCCAGTTCTTATTTTTCTGAATAAGTGCACGCAGGTCAAGGAGTTTTACTTTTTCACTTTTAGCGATTTCAATAATTCTTTCGTTAAAATTTATTTGGTCTGCGAGCAAGTTATTTACATCATTATCCAGATAAAACATAATATTGTGTGCGCTGCCGAGTTTAGAAACGACTGTATCAAAATACAATTTAGGTACGAAGGGTAGGAGGGTACACATATAAACCTCAAACCCATTTTCTCTCAAAAAGTGAATTGATTCACGATAATACTTTTCAAAATTGTCGAGATTAGTTCTCGATGAGTGTCTCTC
>DHMD01000023.1:8857-26815 GCA_002405615.1 Christensenella sp. UBA4651
CTCGGTCGGCTCTTTGCTAACTTTCGTCCAGTCATAGTCCGAGTCGTTCCCTCCCAAATTAATCACAACGATATTACGCAGCTTATCACTTTTGTATTGCAAAACCTTTTGAACGAACCCTTTTTTGTACGCCTTTTCCAAGGTTTGCCCAAAGAATGAGATGTTGTGCGTTTCCCAGCCCGTCTTTTCACTAATAAGATTGACAGTGCTATTCGGTGCGACAACATACTTATCTTGAATGTCACGAACGACCCCTTTGGCGTTAGAGTCGCCCAAAATTACCAAATTGGTTTGCTTATTCAAGGTTGCTGCTGCCTCCGTCAAATAGAATACCTATGCAGTTTGGGCCACAATGACAACAAATTGTGCCATTAGCAAATGTATCGTAAACGTGTTTGAAGCCACGCTCCTTTAATTTTGCTTTGAAACTCTCTACGATTTCAGGCATATCAGATGAGTGCGTAATAAATACATAATCAAGATTTGGATTAGGGTAGTCTTGAAGTAGAGCAGCGATGTACTTATCAGCGACAGACCTCATATTACCGATAAATTTGCGTTTTACAGTCAGTTTCCCATCTTTCATTTGAATTTGAGGCTTGATTTTGAGAATATTAGCCCCTAAAAGTGCCAACGCACTACATCTGCCGCCTTTGTATAGGTAGTTCAGGTTTTCTAGGATAAAGCCAGTCTGAATTTGTGGAACTTTCTTGTTGAGTAAGTCTACAATTTCAGCAACCTCTTTACCCTCATTGACTAATTGTCTAGCATAAATTGCCAGTAGGGCAATACCAGTAGAGAGTTGCAAAGAGTCGATAATATAAACGTTTTCAAACTCCTTGGCTGCTGCTTGTGCATTTGAGCAGGCGCTGCTAACTCCACTACTCAAACATATGTGAATTATGGCGTCAAAATCTTGCTTAACCTTGCAAAAAAAATCCTCATAATCTGCTATATTGATTGCGGCAGTTTTTGGTAACTGTTTTTTCTCCGCAACGTACTCATAAATCTGTGCTGAAATTCCCTCACGGTCTTCCAAATAATCATCGCCCAAAACCACATAAAAAGGTATCGTCTGGATGTCGTATTCTTGCAATAAGTTTTGCGGCAAATCTACTGTACTTTCAGCTGTAATCGCTATTTTCATAATAAAATTTACCTCGCTTTTTTGTATAGTAATATTTTATTTATTTTAGTTAAATTTTGCACCCTAATAGAGCAAGTTGCACTCTCTTGCATTTAGAAACAACTCTCTCAACAAATACCAGCACTCTCTTGACAGGAGAATTAATAAATTTTTGCTTCGATTTGGTTGATTTTTGCCCTATTTTATGGTATATTTAGGATGTTTTGAAGCAAAAAATAATTTTTCGATATTTTTTGACTATTTTTTACGAATTTTTAAGGAGTGAGCAATCTAGTGACAGAAGACGAGATTAAGCAAAATTTTTCACACAACTTGTTGCGATTACGCAAGGCAAAAAATCTCACGCAAAGCAAACTTGCCGAGGCACTAAATTACTCGGACAAGGCTGTGTCAAAGTGGGAGGTCGGGGCAGTGCTTCCAGATGTGGAAACTATGGTAAATATCGCTGACTTTTTTGATGTAAAAGTTAATGACCTAATCTATACAAAAAAGCAAAATATTGACCGCCGTTTCAAACTCAAAAATCTAATTATCAGTATGTTGAGTATTGTGGGCGTTTGGCTCGCCGCTGTCGTTGCCTACTTTATATGTTTCAGTAGCGGCGTTACCGATAGAATTTGGCTTATTTTTATTGGCGCTATCCCAGTTAGTTTTATATTAGCCATAATTTTCAGCGCTTTGTGGTTCAATCGTTTTACTCTGTTTGTGTCCATTACTGGCTTTGTTTGGTCAGCAATAGGCACGATATATGTGCTGCTAAATTCCACTCATTATTGGTTCATATTTATTATAGGAGTTGTGGCAGAGTTGTTGGTAATCTTGGGGTGCTTCCTCAATAAAATAGTATCTAAACAGCAATAAAATCAACACAAAATCATAATTTTACAGCCTTTTATGGCTGTTTTTTGTTTATTTCCCGTATTTTTTGTGAATTTTTTTACATTTTAATTATATGCAATTCGATTGACCAATTTTATAAAAAATGTATATACTTTACTCTGTATATTGGAGCAAAAATTTGCTTGCCCAATCTCAATATTTAGATAGGAGAGTTTTATGAAAAATAAAATAGAAAAGAGCAGCAAAAAGAATAAATTAAAAACTGTCGGGCTTGCGTCTATTTGTCTGGCACTGACTACGCCATTTGTTTTTGCTGGGTGTGCAAACCCAGAAGATTCCAAAGGGGATAGAGGTGCTGACGGAGAGAGCGCTTTTGAAATCGCCAAAAGATACGACCCGTCTTTGGAGGGTAAGACTGCCGAAGAATGGTACGCCAGCCTAAAAGGTGAAACTGGCGATACTGGCAGCACTGGTGCAAAAGGTGAAACGGGTAACACAGGTGAGGCGGGCAAAGACGCCCCAACAGTAACCAGCGTGGAGTGCGTATACACCACCAGTCAAACCACAAACAAGCCTTGTATCCGCTTTACTTTCAATATGAGTAGCGGGTTGCCTTTTTATTCCGAAATGAGTATCCCAGGTATGGAATTGACAATGGAGGCTAGCGATGAGACGTAAATGGATAGTTCTATCCAAGAGCAAATCAACCTTTTGGGCAAAATTAACGGCGTGTTGCCAGCGAATCCTGATAAGGCCGATTATTCCCCAGAAGAATTGCGCACAAATCCAGCTCTTGCCGAAATTGATGGTATCGAGAACTTCACATACTACATAAAGGTTGCCAATTTTGAGAAGTATTACCTAATCGGTCAAATCGTAGTAGACAACGTAAGTTATAGTTGTGGCGACACGTTGAGTATGGATATCGGTAACGGCAACACAATCACAACAAAAGCATACTATGTCGAGGCGGAAAAGGGCGAACTCTATGTTTCTTTGCCACTTTTGATTGATTTTGCAATTAATAACCTTTATAACAATAATGCTTCTGACAACCTAACAATCGTTAATAATGTGAGTAGGGCAAGCCTCCGAGAAAAGGCGTCAATTTATTCCAGAGCGTGCAGCGCTAGTTTGGCTAAAAATCACAAGTTTTGATGTAGCGGACGACACCCCTTGTTATATTGGTGGGAGGTCGAGCAGCAATCCTAATTACCAAGGTTACACAATTAGAGTAGCAGAAAGAAACGCCCCATTTAATTTTGCGTATGAAAATATGAGCGCAGGCGACATCGTGCTAATCAAAATGAGAACTTCTTTCGGTAACAAAGGTACTGTTTATTCCACTCAAACGGTTACTAGCACGGATGGCACTTTGTCTGGTGTAACGATTAAACCGGGCGAGTTAATAAACGATTTGTGTTGGCAGCAATCTCTCACTGGTTCTGGACCTTGCTCCGTATAGTGTCAATTTGTGATTTACAGTGCCACAACTGGTGCAAGGACAATTGATTTGAGTTTGCAAATGTCCCAAAGTTTGACAACGATGGCGTCTATTGAGTCTATCAAATCTGCCCAAACCAATGCTTTGAGAGAATTGTATGACATTTTGGAAAAGCAGACGAACACAACAGGTATACCAACAGTATTGGAGTCGGCGGATTTTGGCTCTAACAAAACCTATAAAGGTTTGGCGAGAGTATTGGTCGGAAGTGGTAAAATAGCCTTGACGGATAGCACTCGCCTAGTTTTTGCTGACGAGAATAAAAATGGAATTGCAGTATTTCAGTTAAACGAAAATGTAACCTTGCCTCTCGGTAATAATTTGTATATAAATGCGCCCGCATTTTGGAAAGATATGAATAACAATCTCTATCTTGATGCTACCGTTCTAGCGCATTACGGTGCTGTGGCAAAATATATTCAGTTGAGTTGGATTGATGTTTATTATCCTATTTCCGAACTTAATCCTATCGCAGACAGCACTTTTGAAATCAAAAATATTAGTGATAATACGGCAGCCGACGACTCATATACCCCACACGGGATAGAGAAAAGCACGGAGGCGGACAACGAGTATAACATTACTTTGAATAGCGCTAAATTGAGCGTGAACTTTGTTTATGATTCTATCAAAACCTCGGACGCCGCAGGGCAAAACAATGCTATTGACGGAATGTTTTATATGGTTGAAACGATTACAAAAGATAAAGATGGTAATAATGTAACAACTATTTCTTATGAGGCGTGCAAGCCGGGCGAAACTGGCTCTATTTACCAGCCTTATATGACTATGGAAACCAATGGTTCAATCCGATACCAATACTCCGATTCTAGTGTGGATTTGGGCAAGAAAGGTTCGACATTTACTCAAAAAATCACTTGTGTTAGAATTGAGAGATACCCAGGGACTAATATTCGTTACGAAGTAAAATCTGCCACAATCACACTCAATTTTACTATAAATGTTGGTCGGGAGTAATATTGCGGGCATCTGAACATCTAAATTGAGGAATATTCTATCCGTATCATTCCGAGTGAAACTTCTTCGCCCATAGTCGAGAAATCTGTGAGGGACGGTGTCCCGAACCAAAATAAAACTTAAAAGATTTTAATTTTTTCAAAAAATCAAAAGCCCTCAAACGGGCTTTTTACTTTTGTTTCATCAGCGAACCCCAACAACCATATAACGCCCCCAAAAACATTTTTTCAAAATATATCCCAAATCGTTTGACATAAATTGTCGCCATTGAGTATACTAAATATTGTAATGTGGGGGAATGCAACATTTTTGCTTTCTGCGCTGACAAAATTCGATAGAAAGAAGGAGAATAATATGGAAGAGAAAAAGAAAAAGAGATTAATGAAAGTCGGCTTGGCATCGCTGTGCCTTGCGTTGTCTACACCACTAATTTTTGCTGGTTGTTCTACCGACCCAGAGAGCGTAAAAGG
This sequence comes from Christensenella sp. UBA4651, assembly GCA_002405615.1. Lineage (GTDB taxonomy): Bacteria > Bacillota > Clostridia > Christensenellales > UBA1242 > UBA7867. The sequence goes on from DHMD01000023.1 coordinate 13,797, forward strand.
TCCTCAAGGTGAGAAAGGAGAGAGTGCTTACGAAATTGCGAAGCGTGTTACCCCTGACGCCGTAGGAGATATGACTGAGACTGAATGGATTAATAGCCTAAAAGGTGAAAAAGGCGACCCAGGTAAAGATGGTGCGCAAGGCGCTAAGGGCAACACTGGTGCTACTGGCGAAGCGGGTGCTTCTATTACGAAAGTCGATTCTGAGTTCTGTTCATACAATGGTAAACCTGCAATCAAATTTACTTTCACAATGTCAAAGGGCGAGCCGCTCGTATCTTATGCAGCTGTACCATCAGAACTAAATTTCTTTGGGAGCAGTAATGTCTATAACGACACATTGAGCGTGTTGAGCGCTACTCAAAGCAAAATCTTTAATAAAATTCCTGCCGCTGCTTCTGGTGAGTCAAACAAGTTTACTGTTGCACAAGTAAAAGACAAAATTACCAACATTAGCGACTACAACTTCTATGTTTCACTGGGTGAATTTACCGAATTTTACGAAATTGACGGCGTGCGTATCGGCAACACTACTTACAACGCAGAAAGTAAAACCTCTTTGTCAATCGGTATGAACAACTTTATCGAGGACAGCGTTTACAAGATTGAGGGTAACGAGCTTTTTGTTGCTGCACCTGTTGTATTTGAACTTGGTACAGATGTAGAAAACGGCAATATCCAATTGTTCAACAATACAGGTAAAGATGACGCAGACTCTGTTTCTGCTGATGTGGAGTTTAATATTAGTATTTCTGATGAAAATCAAATCACACCTAGTCTATCAATTGCTGAGGCTGGTGGTAGCATCCTTATGGATGATACGGCTACAACTCAACAAGGAGGTATGCCTGTTTACAATGTTTCACTGAAAAATGGTACAACTCCAATCGTTATTGACTATAAGGGTAAAGCTGTGGGCGACATTATCGTAACCCGTATTATGGAGGGCACTAGTGTTCGTTACGCAATCGACTCAATCACAGAACAGAATCAAGAATTTACAGGTTATACAGCTGGTTGGCTCACTGGGGAAGATTGGGATAACTTTACCACTACTACCCGTACTTGCAACATTATGGTATTCCAGGAAAATGGTAATATATTAGGAACATCTTACACCACAGTCGCTACAAAAGCACAAGATATCACTATAACAGAAAATCTAGCAGCTTCTACAAGCACAATTACTAAAGCGGTTAAGGATAGCGTATACAACAAGTTTGAGAACGCAGATGGTGCAGAAAAATATTTGACTTGGGAAGAAGTAATTACCGAAAAGACCCTTGGTGAGGAATTTACAAACTATGTTGCTGTCGCAACTCTCCCTGCTGATATTGAGGTAAATAGCATTGGTTTCGCTATGGCATCATATTCTAGACCAAGTGAAGACCCAAGTGAGGAAACCACGCAAACATTAATGGGATATATGACTTTGGCTGATTTCGCAAAGGATGATATTGTGAAATATAGCATTGGTAACAATACATTCATCAACCAAAAGGCATTCTATGTTGAAAACAGCAAATTGTATGTTGCTGCTGATTTGATGGAAAGTATGGGCTCTATAGTAGATTTGTTGAAGATTAATCAATCAATTATCCCTCTCGGTGATTTTACGGCAAAAGAAAAGATTAACTTGACAAATGTGCCTGTTTCTAATGCTCAAAACACTGTTATAAAAGCAAGTGATAATGCAGACTCAGACGAATACAATGTAACTTTGGTAAACACGGAGGAGTATGTTCAATTCACTTATGAAGGTGCACAAGCAAATGATAAAATCACAATAATTGAGTTCGAAGTAGAAGAGGAGACTATGGCTGTCAAATGCGTAGGTTCAGGTATTGATGTTTACACCGAAGCAAACAAAGTCTTCTTCTACGAATCATACGGCAAGGATATTAGTAAAGTTACGGCAAAGACTAGATATTACTACGTTGTTACTCCACAAGGTGTAGCAAGTCTTACTCTAAACATCACTCCATCTCAATCTATTAATTAATTAAATTATAGATTAGATAAATAATCACTATATCAAAATAAAAATAGCAACACCAAAGTTGCTATTTTTTATTTTTTGGGGTTCATTACAAGCAAGCTTTTGCTTATTGTGTTGAGGGTCTAATTACTCTTCACAGATTTTTTTGATGATATTCTTATTGTCTTTCTTGAGCGCTTGCGGTTTCTGCTGCAACAGCACTATTTTGGGACACTGCACTATCGCTAATCGCTGGATTTTGTGCATTTTTGTACTCAATTTCGCCATTTTCCCTCGCTGTCATATAGTCAGCCATTTTGATATAAGTTTCCTTATTTAGGAATGGTGCTGACGCGCAACATAAATTTTTATCCATACTATCGCCAAAAATGTAAACAAAACCATCATTAGTAAAATAGCTATTAATACTGTCTTCGAGATTAAGAGTTTTTATCAATTCCTTGTATAAATTAAACTGAACAGGCAATTTTTCTACTACTTTACCAGTCTGCTGTTTGTCTCTCTCAAACATTTCTGGATGCCATTTTTTGTTTTGTCCCCAAGGGTTTTCGTGATTTGTTTTGGTAGTAATGCTCAATTTTCTGCTAGGATTGCCACTCAACATACTTTCGTACAATTCTTGACTGGCATTTTGAATTTCATTTGCCATAAAACTTTTTGGATTCGAGCGAGCGTCCACATACTGTGCCCAAAGTTCATTTGCGTACGCCTGCGCCTCTTTTTCGTAATCATTTTGAGCAGAAGAAAAGTTCTCTTGCATTTGTTTGATAGATTGTCCAACTTTAAGCCAGGTCATATATGAGGCATAGCCCTCCGCATCAACGACTTTGCCATCTTTCCCGACCGCAAATCGCATTTTATTTAGCTCTGCTTCCTCAAATAAAAGTTTTTCCATAGTTTTTATAGGCTCATCGAGCGCTTTGCTCATCTGACTGTTGAAAGACGTCCTTGATTGTACTGGCTCATCAGCAATTCCGCAGTATGGGCGAACAGGTGCAGTAAATGGTTGTTTGCAGTCGGCAGGTTCTAGATATTCTGGGTGTTTTTGCTCCAATTGGTCGAGGAAATACATAAGTTCTGGCAATTGCTCCTCGTTAGTGTAAAATAGGAGAGGGTCGCTACGGCGGCTGTCCGTGTGGAATTTGCAGTAAATTTTCGCCCCAGTATCGGCGGCGTATTGTGCTAATTCTTTGGTAATATTTAGAGCATTTGTTGGCGACACATTAAAATAAATCCTTTTTGTAATGCTGCGAGGGTCAACATCATCGTGGGTTTTGTCAGGGTATCCATTAGGTGCAAAATGCACAAAATCTGATGGTAGAGTAGTGTTACGGTTGCTGTTGTTAATTGCATCAAATTCTTCATTCTGCTCGGAGAAACCCCATTGCGTCATAGCTTTCTGTGTAAAAAACATATTGAAGCAATCATCGGCACTGATTTTGTCAGGAGCCCAACTTTTGTTGGACAAGATTGCACTTTGCGGGTCATCACGAACAATCTGCTGATACCTAATTGCGTAAATATCTTTTGCAAAATCCGCAAGGTTTTGAAATGTCAAGCTGTTATAAACAGTATGGCCCTTTGTTAGGGCGGCGTAGGTATCTGTTTTGCCTTCCATTACCATTTCCTTGCAAAAATTAGCGGCGTTTTCTATTGATTTGTCAAAAATTTCAGGATTAGCGAGCAAATATTCAAAAAAGTAATTCTCTTTCATAATGTGTACCTCATTTTTATTTTCTAATTTAGATTATACCAAAATAAGAGTTATTAGTCAAATTTTTTGCTATGAGAATTAATCAATATAATATTGTCGAAAAATAGTTAAAATTGTAAAAAAATACAGAAAATGCAACTATAATTTAGGAGGTTATCCACACAGAATGTGCAAATGTGGATAACTTACCTGCAAAATTTTGTGGTATACACGCTGATTTTGGGGCGGTTAGTCCTCAAAAAAAGAAAAAGTATCGCTTTCGGCGATACTTAATTTTATTCGGTTTTGAGGTCGCAAAGGTTTAATATTGACTTTGCATAATCTTGATTTACAGTTTCTCTTTGCAATACTCTGATATTTTTTATGTAATTTTCTAGGTATTTTGCACTGAATTTTCCGCTAGCAATCAAATCACGCAAATCGGTTGGCTTGTCCAAGAAAAAGCAGTCAATATATTTTTGATAGTACTTTACATTACCTAATTCTTGCTCTGCTAGTTTTTTGGTTGTAATCAATACTTTGCCCAGATTAATAATTTCAATAGATGAGTTCGCTCCCATTTTTGATACAATTATATCCGCTCTGCGAGCCAAATGCAAATATTGCTCGTTTGTTACAAAAGCATAATTTTCAACACGAGTGTGTTGCAATTTTCCTGATTTTTTCATAGCCCTGATTATACTTTTGTAATGCTTGAACTTGCGTTCGTCCTTACCATTGAGTAGCAAGATGTCGATATCAAGGTCAGCTTTTAGCAAATTGCGAATTTGGGTGTACAGTCCAGTGAATGCACCAGCCCCGCTCATAATGAGTAGGGTAAGGCGTTTATCCGCCGCTCTGGTCGCCTCCTCCGCTTCAATCTTGCAAGGGAATCCCAAAACCTCGATTTGCTCTCTGCGGTAACCAACTTTTAGATAACTTTCCACAAATTCCTCTGCCAACATATAGAATTTGTCCACACGAGTACAGCACTCATAAAAAGGAATATATAGAAAATCTGTCTCCATAGTGGCAACAGGAATTTTTACCTTGCCACTTTTTCTCAATTCGGAGAGTGCCGTTGCTGGCAAAAAGTGTGTACAAAAAATCGCATCAGGCTTAAATTCCTCGATGGTTTTGAGCATTTTTTTGTCCAGACCTTGTGTTGAATACTTGATAAATGCAGGCAGCTGCTTGATAGGTTTTTTGATTTGCTGCCTTTTTTTGAAAACTGCGTTATAGACATTTAGTGCGTATTTTACACTCATAATGTACCCGTCATTATATAGCCACGCCTTGAATTTGTCGGGATATTCCTTAAACAAATTTATGACCTTAACCTCGGCTTCGTTCGGGCAATACTTTTCTATCGAATCTTTGAGAGTCTGTGCCAGCGTATTATGCCCGCTACCCGCCGTAACAGTATAAATCAAAATCTTCTTCATCTATGTAACCTTTTGTAAAATTTTACACATTATAATCTAATTTCCGCAAAAAGTCAACCAAGGCTATCTATTTTCGCCTATTACTCAAAAAAAATCGCAAAGATTGAGCAGTAATTGCAAGCAAAGCAATACAAATGTTCTAATAACTATATAAAATAAGCTCAAATAATGAACTCTTCTGCATAAAAACTGAAAAGTTATCCACAATTTCGTGTTTTAGTCTTTACAAATTTTGCTTTAATGTCTAAAATAAAAATACTCGCTTCGGTTGAGTGTACAGAAGAGATTTACAAAAGAGGTTAAAATGAACACATCAAAAACAGTAGGGCGTAATCTGTTTTCAGTTCTTGTCGGACTGTGCTTATTAGCGGTGTTTACGCTCATTTTTACTTATCCTAATTTTAGAACCAATATAGTTTGTGAGGCGGTAGAGTCAACTCAGATTTTGATTACTAATGCTGAGGACTTTGTGTCGTTTGCACAAAACTGTAATCAGTCAACAGAATACTATGCTGGTAGGGAAGTCTACCTGACATCGGATATTGATTTGTCAGAATACGAGTTTTGCGATTACTCGCTTACCAAATTTTCAGGCGCTTTTAGCGGAGCGTACGGTGGGAAGCACTACACAATGCGTGGAGTCAATATAAATTTTACGGTCGACAAATATGTCGGGCTTTTCGGAGAATTGTTAGGTTCTGTTACTGACCTAAATATTTATGCTAGTTTTGACGGAATGGACAAGACAAATCCCTCATCAACTACAAAGGTTGCAGTAGTTGCTGCCAAAACGGCAGAAAGTGCAATTATCAACAACTGCTACATAAATTTTGATGTACAGAATGCAGATTCGCTCACAAGCACTCAATTTTTTGCTGTTGCAGGTTTGGTAATTCCTGCTGCAACTATTGACAACTTGTATCTAGACGCAACAAATAGTACAGCAACTGTCCGCACCTACTACGCAAGTAGGAAACAATACGTAAATTTCAATAAATCAATTACTGGTGTTTGTGCTAATGTCCTTGCACAGTTGAACGATGATTACACTGTAGATTTTGCCACACCTAAACTTTCTCAAAACGTTGAATTTTGGACAGCGAACGAGAATGGCGATTTAATTCTCAAAATTATGTTGCCAAATGAGGATACTGGTGGCGAACCTGATGACGGTAAGTCTGACCCGCAAAATCCAAGCGAAGACCCTATCCCACAGCCTAAAACAAAGTTGACTCCCAAATTGGCGTCATCTCCTATTTACTATTCTGCTGCCGCCCCTAATTTGGAAATTATTTTTGAGGGTGCGGAGGAGAATGTAGAATATACAATCAACTTTGATAAAAATTGTACTTGGGAAGTTGGCAACTATACGGCAACTATTCTATTAAACTCAAAAAATTATGAACTTACAACCGATATTGTAGAATTTGAAATTCTGCCATATCCTATTGAGATTATTTGGTCGACCGATAATCTTGAATACAACGCTATGCCACAAGCGCCCAAATTTACTTTTGAGCCTGTGGAATTTGCCCCAAATCTTGTTTTGGAGTACGAAAATAAATTTACTAATGCAGGAAACTATACTGCGAAGCTTATTGAACCGAAGAATTTTACACTCAAAAACGGCAGTGTTGATTTCAAAATCAAACCATACACACTGTCGATTGGGTGGTCAGACACAGAACTGACATATAATGCAAAACCACAAGCGCCGCAACCAAGTTTTGAGATAAATGACATTACAAAATCTGTCGAGTTGGTGCTTGGTGGTTATGAAACGAATGCAAAAGCAGGATATTATGTCGCTTTTGTACAGATGAAAGACGCAAACTTTACTCTCGATGAGAGTGCGAGTTGCCATTTCCGTATCAATCCGTTTGAAATTACGGTGGATTGGGAGGAAAATCATACTTTTGAATACAACGCAAAGAGGCAAGTCCTCGGATATAACTTAAACTTGCCAGACTTTGCTAATATAAATAATTTTTATGAAGAATTGAGTGCTGAACCAATTATGGTCGGCACATATACTATAAAAGTGAAAGCGAAAGACTCGGGTAATTACCGTATTTTGAGTCCAAGTGCTACTTTTGAAATAATCAAGTATCAACTTTTTATCAAATGGAGCGATACGACTAGATTAACTTATAACGGCAAACCTCAAATGCCTGCATACGAGTACGAGTTGCCCCAATTTTGTAACTCAATTAGTATTGAGGAACTAAACAAGTTTACCGATGTCGGCAAGTACACTGCGCAACTTTTTGTAGACAGTGAGATTATCAGTATCAAGAATTCTGCTTGCCCATACGAAATTGTGCCATACAACCTAGACATTGTTTGGTCAAACTGTGAACTAACATACAACGGCGAAGCACAGAGTCCAAGTGCCAAAGTCGGTAATTGTGATTTTGCCGAAATCGAACTCGAAGTTACAGGTTCGGGAACGGATATGGGAGATTACAAGGCGCAAGTATCCATTGTTAGTGATAATGCACAAAACTTTGTTTTGAACAATAGCAAAGTAGAATTTACTATTTTACCTTACGAGTTTGTGGCAGAGTGGGATAGTAGCCCTATAATCTATGATGCTACGCCACACGCTCCAAATGTGCTGAATAATTTACCAGCGTTTGCGAAAGGTATCACAATTATTTACAGCAATACCGAGATTAATGCAGGCACAAATTATATAACTAGCATTAGTTTGGCAAATGACGAGAGAGGGAATTTTGTCATAACAAATCCCACTTGCAATTTCGATATAATCGCTGCTAGCGTGAATGTAAATTGGCTTGCAAATCAATTAATTTTTAATGGCGAAAACCAATTCCCAGAATTTGCTTTTGTCGAGAATTTTGCAACAGAGTTTACTCTCAAAGGAATGAATAAAAATGTGGGAGAGTATACTGCCGAAATAATCAGTAAGAATTCTAACTATTATTTCGTAAATAATATTTGCGATTATAGCATAAAACCTTACCAAATTACATTGATTTGGCTAGATACTGCACTAAAATATAACACATACCTACAAAAACCAGTTGTTTACTATATAAAAACAGACTTTTGTAATGATATTGATATAATCGTAAATGGAGAGCAGAAAGATGTGGGCGAGTATCTCGCCACTGCCCAAATTCTAGGTAACGAGCTAGGGAATTTTGAATTATCTAACCCAGAATGTAGCTTCTCAATAATTCAAAAAGAAATCAAGATAAATTGGCAAAAAATCGAATTTATTTATGACGGGAATGAACATAGTCCAACTTTTGAGTTGAGTGAAAGTTTTTCCGATTTGGTTGTTGTATGTGATAGTTATCTAGACAAAGGGACATACATAGTTACCATAACCACCGCCAACACAAATTACAAATTATTGAACTCAACCACATCGTTTACGATTTTGCCGCAACCGATAACAGTAGAATGGAGTAATATCCAATTTGAGTATAATTCCAAATTCCATTGTCCGAACGCTACTTTCGGCGACCTTGAATTGCAAATTTCTGGTGCGCAAAAGAATGCTGGCGAGTATATAGCAAACTGTACTTGTCCAAACGAAAACTATGTAATCGAAAATCCTACTCAAAAATTCGTAATTAATAAGTATGTTGTAAATATTGAGTGGGTTGGGGATAGTTTTGTATATAATGGTTGGGCTCAAATCCCGTCAGTTCGCTACGAGTTGCCAACATTTGCAAATGTTATGGATTTTCGCACTACGGGTGAAAGTGTAAATGTCGGCGAGAATTATATTGCCGAGATTTTATGCTCAAATAATAACTATGAACTTGTCAATTGTCAGAAATTGTATACGATTACGCCTTGTCCTATAAACATAGAGTGGGGAGAAACGACTCTCGTTTACAATGGCGAAAAACAACAACCTCAGTTTACGCTTGTCAAAAATTTGCTTGATGAGAATATTGAGATTTCTACAAGTGGTGTAGGTAAGGCTGTCGGCTCTTATACTATCTGCCTCACAACAAGCAACTCAAATGTTTGTTTGATTAATGCAAATTGTAATTACGAAATTACACCATACAAACTAGTGGTTAATTGGCAAGACAAAACTTTTGTCTACAACAATTTTCCGCAAAAACCTGAATACCGCATAAGCGTTCCTACTTTTGCTAGCGATTTGGATTTTGTTGAGTCAGCGGGGAACATAGAGGCAGGTACGCATACAGCAAAAGTGTCTATTTCTGCTGATTGTGCCGATGCAAATAACTTTGTGTTGTCAAACGATAGCAAGACTTATGAGATTGAGCCTTTCATCCTCGACCTGAAATGGACTAGTATCGACACAATTTATTCTGGCAAGTTGCACAAACCTACCGTAACCTATGTAGATGAAATAACTTTTGACGCTTTGCCAGAATTAATAATAACTGGTGGTGCTGTTTTGGTCGGCAATTATGTGGCTTTCGCAAAAATCGAAAATCCTAACTTTGTATTATCTAACCCAGAATGTCCTTATATCATTTATCCGCAAGCAGTCGAATGCGAGTGCGAACAAGCGACAATCCAAGTTTCTGCTCCTAATGAGCAAGTTTTGGAGAAAATTGATGTCAAAAATATATTAGAAGATGATTTTGCAGTTCCGCACGGTCAAAACTTTATTTTCGGCTTCGAAATTTCTGCAATCGTTCAAATTCCATCACCTATGGCAAAAACTTTTGCTATTCAATCGAATGCCATTGCCAAGTCAGGTAGTAGTAATTCCTACTTTGTAAAATTGTATTTGTCGCCTGATTTTGTAATGCCTGAAAATGCAAGTCTGTATTTGTATGCCGACTCGGAATATACGGCTCTAAATTACGAACTAAATGATAATACAATTTCTTTTGTAACCACACAGTTAGGTAAAATTTACCTTGCTACACCAGAGAACAACATAGTATTTTTGCCTTTGGCTATCACCTTCGGTTGCATTACAATTGTATTGCTTGCTGTTTTGGTTTATCAAATCATCAAGTATAAAAAATCAAAAAAATTAAGTAAAAAATAATAAAAAAACCGCAATAATTTATATGTTGCGGTTTTTTGTATGCAAAAATGATTTTGCACTGACCGCAAATTGTGCTATAATAGATTTACTTTTAGGAGGTTTTTATGAAGACATTTGGAACAATAGCAAGGGGTATCAAGACTCCGATTATCAAGGCGGGCGATGACCTTGTAAAAATTGTAACTGACAGCCTACTCAATGCTGTAAAAAATGAAAATATAGAATTGCAGAACAGAGATGTGATAGCAATAACCGAGGCGGTAGTCGGGATAACCGAGCATAACTATGCGTCTATTGACCAAATCGCCGCCGATATTCGCCTCAAATTTGGTAAAAATGCTCATATCGGAGTCGTTTTCCCTACACCTTATAGCAGAAATAGATTTTCCTCAATTTTGCGTGGTATAGCGAGAGGTTGCTCAAAAATAACACTGCTACTATCGTATCCGTCTGACGAAGTGGGGAACGCCCTCTTTGATGAGGAATTACTATACAAGCACAACATAAACCCTTGGTCTGATACCTTAAATGAGGCAGAGTACCAAAAATATTTTGGCGACCAAGTCCACATCTTCACGGGAATAAATTATATAAAGTATTTCCGCGAACTGATAGAGAACGAAAATTGCGAAGCAGAGATAATCTTCTCAAATCGTGCAACCGCAATACTAGACTACACCAAGCAAGTATTAGTCGCAAATATTCACGAAAGAGATAAAACTAAACGGATTTTGTCTAATGCAGGGGCAGAGGTCATCTACAAAACTGACGAAATTTTGCGAGAAAGCGTAAATGGAAGTGGATATAATAGCAAATACGGCTTGCTCGGCTCGAACAAAGCCACCGAAGACACAGTCAAACTTTTCCCAGAACATGGCGACACCCTCGTAGTAAAAATTCAGGAGGAAATCCTCCGCCGCACTGGTAAAAAATTAGAAGTAATGGTATACGGAGATGGTGCATACAAGGACCCAGTAGGCAAAATCTGGGAACTAGCAGACCCTGTCGTTTCACCAGCATTTACTAGCGGGCTAATAGGCACTCCAAACGAAATCAAAATCAAATACATTTCTGATAACAAACTCAAAGACCTGCATGGCGAAGAATTAAATGAAGCAATGAGAAATGAAATAAGAAATAAGTCAAAGAACCTAAAAGGAACAAACGAAACCTTGGGTACAACTCCTCGTAACTACACCGATTTGCTAGGTAGCCTAGCAGACCTCACAAGTGGTAGCGGGGACAAAGGAACTCCTGTCGTCCTAATTCAAAACTACTTTGATAACTACGCCGACTAGATTATTTAATCTATTTATATACTAGCACGCACCCAATTTTTACCCCCGAATTTCAACAAGCCATATTCCAGAACTAGACGCTCACGAAAGGAAATGATAGCCTTTTATAGAGCGTCTTTTTCTCTGCACTCACAAAGATACTTATCCTCATTTTTGCTTTCTACCCTCATATCGAATCCGTCTAAAATATGCTCCTCGTCCCTAAACCTTTCGAGAAAATCCAAATTGACTGGCGGGCGATACATTTCATCGTGATGGGGTGGAATATATCCGCCCTCTGGGTGAGTGCATTCGGCAATCTTATCCAGATAATAATTGATTTCATCTACTCGCTCCCAAATACCCAAAGAATAAAAGTAAGCCCTATGAGCCATCAGCCCGTCTACAAAGTGTTGCAGATTCTCACAATGCACCTCGCTAAGTCCCAATGGCGTAGCAAAATTATTGATGAGGTAGTCGACCATATCTGCACTCATTTTGCCCAGTCTTTTATCCAGAATATTCAGTTGATTGATTAAAGCAAGCATTTTCGTCCCTATTAATATCAATATGTAGAGAATATAGCACAACTTTTCGAAAAATGCAAGCGATTTTAGAAACAATTTTCTACAAATTTTAATTTTTTTTAATATTATGATGATTTTTACCTCAATTTTTGCCAAAATCTGCCTAAACCCTCATATTGGTTGACATAAAAACCGTATTTAGTTATAATGTATGAGATGTCATACAACTGGCATTGAGATTAAACTTAGGAGAAAATATGCAAGTATATAGCAAACTTGCTGATTTGATGAAAAAATCGAATTATAGTATTCAAGAAGTTCACAAAAGAACAGGCTTGTCTCGCTCTACGATTTCACTACTGCGATACAACAAAGTAGCAAGAATTGACTTTGCTTCTATTGCCAAACTCTGCGAATTATTCCACTGCAATGTCGGTGATTTGCTGGGTTGCTCCGCAAAAAAATTAACATAAAAGTGATAAAAGGATATAGAATGGACAAGAGTTCAAAGACACTCAATGGCGAAACTTTTTATTATCTAGTTCAGAATGGTTTTGCCCACTTATATAATAATAAGGAAATAATCAACGACCTAAATGTATTTCCGATACCGGACGGCGACACAGGGGACAATATGACACTAACGCTTTCGGGCGGTGTAAAAGCGATGCATATGGGTGGCAACCTCGGAGCGGTGGCTGATAGGCTTGCCGAGGGAATGCTGCTAAACGCTAGGGGAAATTCGGGCGTAATATTTTCGCAACTTTTTGCTGGACTAGCGGACGGTTTGCGAGGCAAGGAGTCGGCTAATTATATAGAAATGCTAGACGCACTAAAATCAGCGGTATCACGAGGTTATAGTGCGGTGGTAAACCCAACCGAGGGCACAATGCTGACTGTCGCAAGGGAGTCTAGCGAAAATTTGGCTAACCGCATTACTGCAGAGACTAGTCTTAACGAATTTCTCACCGCACTATTAGACGAAATCTCGCAGTCAGTTTCACGCACTACCGAAATGCTGGACGTCCTCAAACAGGCGGGAGTCGTAGATAGCGGCGGTGCTG
>DHMD01000023.1:26876-32565 GCA_002405615.1 Christensenella sp. UBA4651
GTCGTAGATAGCGGCGGTGCTGGGCTAATGTATTTTGTCGAAGGGGCACTCCTTGGACTGAATGGCGAAACCGTTTATGACGAAAACGAGCAATACAAACTCTCAAATCCGACCAACGACTTTGACCCCACTTGTTTTAACGAAGATAGCAAAATGGAGTACGGATATTGTACAGAATTTTTGCTCCAACTCCTCAATTCAAAGACTGATATTGCTCACTTTTCTGTGCAGACGATTATTGACTACCTAGAAACCTTGGGCGACTCTATCGTGGCATTCCAAACGGGAACAGTGGTCAAAGTTCACGTACATACATTTACCCCAGGTAAAGTATTCGAATTTTGCCAGCAATTTGGCGAATTTATCACCCTAAAAGTCGAAAATATGACTATTCAACATAATTCCAAATCAGCCACTCCGCACGAGCACAGCAAAGCGGGAAATTTGCAGTCCTCCGCCGTGGCAAAACGCAAGAAACGCAAACCGTTTGCAGTGGTCGCAGTTGCCTCTGGCGAGGGCATTTGTAACGCATTTTACGAACTTGGTGCTGATGTAGTGGTACAGGGATTGCAAACCAAGAACCCCTCTACCCAAGACTTTTTGCAGGCTTTTGATAAGGCGGACGCCGACACTATTTTTGTGTTGCCAAACAACGGAAACATTCGCCTCGCAGCGGAGCAAGCGGCAGGAATGTACCCAAAATCTGATGTGCGAGTAATCGACACGAAATCACTAGGAGAGGGGTATGCTGTGCTATCAATGCTAGATTATTCGCCTGCGAATGTCGAAGGAATTATCGAGGGAATATTGGCTGCCAAAGAGGGCGTGCAAACCTGTTGTGTTACTCACGCTATTCGTAATGTAGTGCTGGACGGCGTAGATGTAGTGGAGGGAAATTATATAGGCTTTTGCGACAAAACTATGCTCGCCTCAACCGCCGACTGTGTGGAAACAGCGCTGCAATCAATGGAAAAATTATCCGCCGCAAACCGCGATGTAATAATAGCAATTTACGGCGCAGAAACCACCGCAGAGCAAAGAGAAACCTTGGCAAACGAAATCGCCATTCGCTACCCTAATGTAGAGTTTTTTGCAATAGACGGCGGTCAAGAAGTCTATAACTTTATTATAGTTTTGGAGTAAATAATGATAAAATTAGTACTAGATTGCTTCGGTGGCGACCTTAGCCCCGATGTAAACATTATCGGTGCAGTGGATTCTCTCAACAAATTGCCCGATTTAACACTTATTTTGACAGGGGACAAGGATATAATTTCGCAGAAATTAGAGGGGCTAATTTACGACCCAGAGCGACTAATTATTGAGCACGCTCCCGAGGTTGTAACTTGCCACGAAAAGCCTACTGAAGCAATCCGCAGAAAGGATACTTCACTATATCGTGCCTTTGAATTAGCTAGGGAGAATGACGATATTTCAGGACTAATTAGCCTTGGCTCAACTGGGGCGGTTCTATCGGGGGCTGTGTTGCGTTTCGGTAGAATCAAGGGGGTGCTGCGCCCCGCTTTTTGCCCAATTATGCCTACAATGAATGGCGGTGTAGTGGGAATTTGCGATAGCGGTGCAAATGCAGAATGTACCCCAGAATATTTGCAGCAATTTGCTATTATGGGTTCACGCTATATCGAGTCAGTTTATGGTGTGAATAGTGCCCGAGTTGCCCTACTAAATATGGGTATAGAGGCAGAGAAAGGCGACCCGCTGCACATTGCCGCACACAAATTGCTAGTGGATACTCCTAGTATAAATTTTGTAGGGAATATGGAGAGCCGTGATGTGCTATCGGGCAAGTATGACCTGGTCGTGTGCGATGGCTTCTCGGGCAATGTGCTAATCAAGGCGACAGAGGGTGCTTGCCTAGAAATGCTCAAAATGCTAAAACGAGAAATGACAAAAAGCCTAAAAAACAAATTCGGCGCATTATTTCTAAAAAAATCAATAATGCAACAAAAAGAATTTATGGATTACCGCAATTATAGCGGTGGGGTAATGCTAGGCACTCGCAAAATCGTAGTAAAATGCCACGGTGATGGCACTGCCGTAACGGTACGAAAATGCATTGAGCAAGCGTATATGATGGCTAGCAAAAATTTGGTCGAAACAATAGAAAGAGAACTTCAAAAGATAACAAGTGAATAGGAGAAAATTATGGTAACATTTTTTACAGATACTGATACCGACACAACCCCAGAAATAGCGAGAAAGTACGGCTACAAACTAATAAGTATGCCATACTCAATAGGGGACACGACAATTCGCCCGTACGAGGACTTTGAGGAGTTTGATTCCAAGCCTTTTTATGATATGTTGCGTGCGGGTACTATTCCTAGCACCAGTGCATTGAGTAAGGCTGACTATATTAGATATTTCGAGCCAGAATTTGCCGCAGGGAATGACATTATGTATGTGCATTTTTCTGCCAAAATGTCCGCAACTTTCGGCTTTATGCAGCAGGCTCTCGATGAATTGAAGCAAAAGTATCCCGACCGTAAGTTTTATGGAATTGATACAAAAGCAATTACCGTCTTGAGTCTAAACATTGTTGAGGAAATCGGTGATATGATTTTGGCAAACAAGAGCGTGGACGAGATTATGGAGTGGGCAAAAACTGAGGTGGACAAGTTCGCAATTTACCTCTATGCAAACGACCTTAAATTCTTCAAACACAGTGGGCGTGTCAGCGGACTCGCTGCTGCCATGGGTACAATCTTTGGTGTACGCCCTATAATTCATATCAGTAGCGATGGCGAGATGAAAAATATCGGCAAAGAGCGTGGCAAAATGAATGCCGTAAATCGCATAATTAGTTACATTGAGGAAATGGGCGAAGATGTCAAAAATCATCGTGTGATTATCGGACATACCGACTGCATTGACGATGTAAAACTAGTGGAGCAAAAGTTAATAGAGAAATTCGGTAGCGACCTAGATATTCAAATTGTTATGGTAAACCCTACCGCAGGTAGCCACTGTGGTCCATCAGGTTTGGGTGTAAGTTTCCACGCAAAACATAGGTAATCGGAGTCGCTATGATAGAAATAAAAGAGGTTAAATCAAAAAGAGACCAGAGAGATTTTATGAATTTCCCTCTCAAAATGTATAAGGATTGCCCGTATTTCGTGCCGCCATTGTACATTGACGAAAAGAAAATGTTTAAGCGAAATTTCGTATACAACGAAACTTGTGAAAGCGTGTTTTTTTTGGCAAAACAAGACGGCAAAATTGTGGGGAGGATTAGCGGTATTATTCAGCGTGCCGCAAATGAAAAAAATAATCAAAAGCGAGTGCGTTTTACCAGGTTCGATAGTATAAACGATACTAGCGTGTCTAGCGCACTTTTCGCCGCTGTCGAGGAGTGGGCAAAGGCGAGGGGAATGGATACAATCGTTGGGCCTCTGGGGTACTCTGATTTGGAAAGAGAGGGGCTGCTTATAGAAGGCTTTGACGAGCTATCGACCTTTGAGGAGCAGTACAACTTTGATTACTATCCGCAGCTCGTTGAGGACTACGGCTTTGTAAAAGAAGTTGATTGGAACGAGCGCAAACTCTATTGCCCTGATGAGCCTGACGAGAAATTGGAGAGGGTGTCCAACCTTATGCTCCAAAAATATAACCTGCGTTTCGCAAATTGCAAGAATACAAAGGAATTTTTGGATAAATATATTGACAAATTCTTTAATTTGTTGGACGAAACATATACTGATATTTATGGAACTGTGCCATTTACGGACGGTATGAAAAAGGTTATGCGAGCGAATTTTGCACTCATTTTGGATATAAAATATTGCTCTGTTATCGTGGACGAAAATGACGATGTAGTCTGCTTTGGAATTAGTTTCCCTGCAATAGGGGAAGCGGTGCAAAAGTCCCAAGGTAAACTCACAATCCCTGCGATTTTTAGATTGCTGCGTACACTCAAAAATCCAAAAGTTATCGACCTAGGGCTAATAGGTGTTGCACCTCAATATGCCCAAAAAGGTGTCGCTTCTGCACTTACCGCACAAATGATGAAGTACCTCCAATCAGGCAAAATCGACCATATGGAAACCAACCTAAATTTAGAAGATAATATGAATATCCAAAATCAATGGCGTAGGTTCAAATCAGTCATTCACAAACGCCGCCGTGCCTATGTCAAGCCTATTGTATAGCCAGTGCTATGCGTTTTTGTAGAAAAACAGGAATTGTTGCATAGTACCCCGCAAATTGCGATATTTGACTATAACTATGCGTAAAATGTCGATTTTTTGGACTCCCTATGTGTAAATGTAAGTATGCATAGCACCTTGGATACAATTTTAATAGTATTCATAGTCGCAAGTAAACTGCTTGCGGCTTTTTATTTGAACTTTTTTCGTTTTTTGTTCAATTTTTACTTGACATCTGCATATAATAGTGTTATACTAACAATGTATCGCGGGGTAGAGCAGTTCGGCAGCTCGTTGGGCTCATAACCCAAAGGTCGGAGGTTCAAATCCTTCCCCCGCTACCATTTGCTCAGGGGATACGACTAGTTATTCCCTGAGTATTATTTTATCAAAAAACCAAGATTGGTTAGACTAGGGGAAGTCTTTCGCACGATTTCATCGTGCCCGTGTAGTGGCCTACACGAACCTCCGAGCAATGTTTGGTACGGAGCGTACCAATCAATCTGCCTTGCCGCCCGCAAATTTGGGATTTGCTATCGGCTGCGTGGATAGGCGGGGTTCAAATCCTTCCCCCGCTACCATTTACATACTCAGGAAATACGGTTTGTTATTACCTGAGTATTATTTTATCAAAAACCAAGATTGGTGAGACAGAGGGAAGTTTTTCGCACGATTTTATCGTGCCAGTGTAGTGAGCTACACAACCCTCCGAACTGTTAAAAGTCCTTATTTTGAGGACTTTTACTTTTTGCCTAGATTTAATTTGAAGAAATATATATTCATTTACAAGTTTTTATTATTGCACAGAAACACTTGACATTTATTTTCACTCCTTATATAATCATAGAGCCACTTAGCCCTCTGTTGGGGAAGTCGTGAAGTATGCACGAACAGGAGAGAACGCAGGCTTGAAAGACGTAGACCTCCAAGACCACTCATTTGAGTGGTTTTTACTTTTCCATTGACTTTTTGGTTTTTTGTATAATAATAACAGAGTTAGTTCAGTCGAAAGTCGATTATTGCAGCAATACAGTATGGACTTTTTCTTTTTTGCTTTAATTTCGAGTTTTATCTAAAAATTTTCTACTAATATATTCTCCAATACTTTGACAAATGGCGGTATATTTGTTAAAATATGCTATATAATTATTGCGGGGGTAGAGAATGAGAGTTTTGTCAGTAATCACTTTAATTTTTACTATTATAATTGCGGTTGCACTCATCGTATTTTTTGCTTTTGAAAAGACTATTCCGACCGATTGGGCAAAACAAGCAATTATCGACAGTACAGCCAATCTCAAAGTTGCCGATTTTGATACTTTGAGCACCCAAGACAAACTCGGTTGTCGCAAACTCGTTACCGAGTACTCATATAGCGACACGGGTATCAAGGTTGCCGTTTCTCGAATGGCTACAAAGGTTGAACTTGTCGGGACGGGCGAGAATATGATTGTTCGCAAAAAAATTACCGAGTACGACTTACTTTCTAAACCTACTAGCGACATCTCCACTTACTATTACAA
>DHMD01000042.1:0-1941 GCA_002405615.1 Christensenella sp. UBA4651
GTTGCCACCCTTTGGCTCAGCAACAACCACCAAGACGCTTGGAGTGGCAAAAACGGCAGCATAGGCAAGTACTACGGCTTTGTTAGCGGCGGTTTGTATAGCGACTGGTCTGCGGACTGGCAGGCAGACACGCCGTCATCTAGTTATCCGAGCAATATGTACGGAACCAGTTATATCCGTACAGAAACTCTTAATAACCCGAATAACCGCACCTATACAGCGAAAGACGGAGCAACCAGCCTAACCGCTGCAGCCTCTCAAATAAAAACGCTCTCTGGACACCCTTTTGCGTTGTATACAGTATCAGACTTCGGACTAACTAACTACATAACCACGCCAGACCAAATGAAATGGATGGTAAACCGCCAAAACCCATCCGCATGGGTACAAGATAGTTATTGGAGAAGTAATAACTCATTAACATCAAACAATGCTTACAACTATTCGGGCTCTTGGTACAGTTCTAGCTACAACTATGAATCAAAGACAGGCTACGCTAACTGGGGTAAAGACTATCTATGGTTACCAAGTATGGTAGAGACAGGAGACGATGATACTAATGATGGTATGTGGGAGACAAACACAGCCGAGCGTACAACATACGATGGGAGTACAACCTCACTAACAGCCTCTTCCTCAATAGGCTCAAGTAATTCGAACGGAAGTTCGACGACTGCATATATTTACTCCTGGTCCCGGTCGGCGTACACTGATCTTGCTTATTATAGTTATTTTCTCTCCCCGTCCGGCTCCGACTATAATTACAATTCTGTTCGCTTCCGCCTAGCAGTTCGTCCTGCGCTTCTCTTAACTCTCAACTCTGCCGCAGAGCATTCTGAATTGCCACCAGATTTTAATGTAACAGTTACCAACACAAACGACTCGAATAGCGAGTATCTAGACGGAAATGGCGACTCCTACGGCTCAGCCTATGAAACGGATAAATGTAAATTGACCGTTCAATTCTACACCACTAGCGGCACATTCGTTGCCTCGCAAACATTCTCAACCTTAACGGATAGCACAATCAATATGGGGAATCTTCTTACGAATAATACAATCTATCGTGTCCGAATACTCGCTCCAACCTATATGCGATATAGAATTAGGCATTATATTGATACAGAAAACGATATATATAATGAGTTCTCGACCAGCGCTTTTACTGTGATGTGTAATAGAAAACAAGGGATAGAGGTGGAGGTTATAGGGCTACAAGATAACTCTTGGCTCACATTTTACAAATAAAAAACTACACAACTCTGCGTCCCGGGCCAATATATTTATCGGTTACATATTAGGTATATGCGCCCTCAAAATATTTGGCGTGCTCCTAGTCTTGCGTGTTTCTATGAGAAAATGACAGCACAACTCTGCGTCTCTGCAAAAAAATCCTAGACAGTTACATAGGTTTACTATGCGCCTGCCTATGATTTTTCTTGCTCCTAGATTTGTTTGTTTTTTTATTTATAAAATATTCGTTTTGTCGTGAGGAGAAGTTTCCCGAGCCAATATATTTATCGGTTACATATTAGCGATATGCGCCCTCAAAATTTATTTGGCGTGCTCCTAGTCTTGCGTGTTTCTATGAGGAAATTAACGGCACAACTCTGCGTCCCCTAAAAAAGCCGAGCTCGGAATGATAAGGCGGAGGATACCCCCGAACCCTATTAACTAAAAGTAAATTCCTTCCTCTTGTGGTCTGGACAGTGGCTTCGTAGCATTTTAGTGGAATTACCTGTGAGCAAAGCGAACCCAATAACAAATTAATCAAATCAAAAAGCCCCGCTTGGGGCTTTTTACCTTTATTACAGAGTTTATGCATTTACTACAAAGCCTACTCATTTTAATTTTTTTGAATAGCGGTAAATTATCTTGATTTTGGGGCAAGGTTGTGCTATAATTAAACTATTATTTGGATTTGCGTATTTGCTTTGATTT
>DHMD01000042.1:1989-4842 GCA_002405615.1 Christensenella sp. UBA4651
TGCGTATTTGCTTTGATTTGCGTTATTTATTGATAATTGGCAGTGTACATAAGAGAGGGAGGATATATGAGTTTACCGAGTTTTTTTGTTGACGAAGATAGCAGAACTGATAGTAATTTTGTGATAACTGGCGATGAAAACAAGCATTTGGCGTCTGTGCTGCGTCTAGGGATTGGCGAGCAAATTGAGGTTATGCAAAATGACGGATTTATTCACCGTTGCGAGTTAATTTCGGTTGGCAAAAAGGAATCGGTAGCAGAAATCAAATCTAGCCGTTATGTACCGAACCGTAGCAAAATTACCATTTTTATGGCGCTGATTATGTCGGATAGAATGGATTGGGCGGTGCAAAAGGTTACTGAGTTGGGTGTGGAGCGAATTATCCCTTTTGATAGTGAGTACTGCACGGTCAAGGACAAGGGCAACAAGGCGGACAGGTTGACTAGGATTTCGATTAGTGCCGCCAAGCAGTCAGGTCGGGCTACCTTACCTCAAATTTCGATGACTCTAACATTTGATGAGATTTGCGAGGAAATAGGGAAGTTTAGTCAAGTCGTACTCGCCTATGAGGGGGCAAGACTAAATGCAAAGGATATTTTGAGTACCTTGGACAAGAATCAGCCGATTGCGCTAATTGTTGGTAGTGAGGGTGGTTTTAGCGAAAGAGAAGTAGAGAAACTAATAAAGCATGGGGCAAAAGTCATCAGTATGGGCAGTACGATTTTGCGTGCAGAGACTGCAAGTGTAGCACTGGTTAGTGCGGTAAATTATGAGTTAGGAATATGGGAGAAAATAAAATGAAAATAGCGTTTTTGACTTTGGGTTGTAAAGTAAATCAATATGAGGCGGACGAGATTGCTAGGACTTTACGCAGTCGTGGACACGAGGTTGTAACAGACCTTGAGCCTGCTGACTGTTTTGTGTTGAGTACTTGTGCGGTAACCAACGAGGCGGAGAGGAAATCTAGGCAAATGATAGCGAAATTGCAGAAACTGAACCCTAATGCCAAGATTTTTGTCTGCGGTTGTGCTAGTCAGAACAATGCAAAAAACTTTATGGACAAGCCGAATGTTGAAGTGGTTGTCGGTACAGCGGGCAAGAACTGGCTGCCTGATTTGATTGAATCAGCGTCAAAAGGGAATTATGTCGTTGACCCTGCATGCGATTATGAGGAATTTGAGGAAAATTCTGATACGCAAGACACAAAGACAAAGAGGACTCGTGCGTATGTCAAAATTCAGGACGGTTGCAACAATTTTTGTAGTTACTGCTTGATTCCGTACATTCGTGGCCGCAGTCGCAGCAGAGATTTGGAGAGTATTGTAGTTGAGGTTTACCGCCTCGCCAAAACTCATCACGAAATCGTGTTGACTGGTATCAATTTGAGTGATTGGGGCAAGGATATTGATATGAACCTCTGTGATTTGTTGAGTTCATTATCCACTATTAATGCTCGTATCAGATTGAGTTCTTTTGAGATGAATGTCATCACTCCTGAATTAATCAAGGTTATGACATCTATGCCAAATCTTTGCGACCACTTCCATTTGAGTATGCAGTCCGCTTGCGACAATACATTAAAAGCGATGAATAGAAAATACACCGTTGCCGAATTCAAGAAAAAGGTTGATATGCTCCGTGCGGCTTATCCGAGGTGCGCAATAACTACCGACCTAATCGTGGGTTTCCCTGGCGAAACGGACGAGGATTTTGCCGAAACTATGTCAAATGTTGCTTCAATCGGTTTCGCTGATATGCACCTTTTCCCTTATTCGAGGCGTGAGGGTACTGTCGCTAGTGGTATGAAAGACGTGGACGGGGAGACCGTCAAAAAGAGGGTGGCGCAAATCAGCAAATTGCGTGATACTCTCAAAAAGAATTTTTTGGAACATGAATATGGTATGATTTATGAGGTTTTGCTGGAACAAGAAAAGGGCGATTACCTCGTAGGGCATGCCAAAAACTTTACAAAAGTGTATTTGCCAAAAGGTGGAATTGAGCCAAACACTGTTGTTATGGCTCGCATTGAGAAGCCGTATTTGGACGGCGTAAAGGGCGAATTTGTCAAAGTTTGTGAAGATGAATAAATTGGAGGAATAAATATGGACGATTGCGTATTTTGTAAGATAATCAAGGGCGAAATCCCTAGCAAAAAACTGTACGAAGATGATGAATTTTTGATTTTTGATAACATTGCACCAAAGGCGAAACAGCACTACCTTGCGATTGTAAAGGAGCATTTTGGGACTCTCGCCGAAATGAACGATAGTCAGGCGGTTCTGCTCGGCAAATTAATGCAAAAAATCGGTGAATTGCGTGAAAAACTGGGCTTGTTGCACGGGTACAAACTCGTGATTAACCAAATCGGCGAATTGGGGAATGACGCTCATCAGTCTGTTATGCATGTGCATATTCATATTCTGGCGGGCGAGGACTTGGGCGAATAGTGCGTCTAGATTTCAATAATTTTTAGGCTAGCTAACAAAATCCCACAAAAAACATAAAAAGCAGAGCAAAGGGCTAGTTAAATTGCAACTAGTGATAATTATGTATATGTAAGGTGTAAATATGAAAATAATAAGTTGGAATTGCAATGGTAAATTTAGAGAAAAATATAAATTTATTATGCAAGAAGATGCCGATATTTATATTATACAAGAATGCGAAAATCTTACATTATATAATAAGATTTTTGATAATATTTCTTATAATTATAAATGGTTTGGTGACAATAAAAACAAAGGATTAGCAATTTTTACAAAACCGAATATTACTATAAAAGATAATAAGTGGAATTCTTACTGCCTTCGCAACTTTGTTTCATTAAAAATAAATGATAAATATGATTTAGTT
>DHMD01000050.1:0-4397 GCA_002405615.1 Christensenella sp. UBA4651
TTATTATTTTAAGGAGAAAATTACAAAATGGCAGTTAAAATTAGATTGACCCGTTTGGGCGACAAAAAATCACCATTCTACCGTATGGTTGCAGCAGATTCTCGTTGCGCAAGAAACGGTAAGTTTATCGAGAACTTGGGTACATACAACCCACTCAAAGAACCTTTTGAGTTGAACCTCAAAAAGGACCGTATTCAATACTGGTTGAGCGTAGGTGCTACTCCAACTGAAACCGCAAGAGAGTTGCTCGTAAAGGACGGTATCTTGGAGGCTAAGGCTTATGTTGCACCTCGTGCAAAGCAAATGCCACCAGCACCAAAGGCAAAGGAAGAGAACGCAGAGGCAGAAGCTGCTGCTGAATAATATACATTTGGGGAGGTTTGTGTAAATTACACTGGCTTTCTCTCATTAGACGAGAATCGTGAATAACCTTTCTCGTTTTTTGTTAGGAGGGGAAAATGCAAATTGAATTAGGTAAAATTCTCAAACCGCAAGGAATAAAGGGCGAACTTAAAGTTTTGCCTCTCACAAAAGAGGAGGCAATATCTACGGCTACTAATGTGGTAATTGACGGAGTTGAGGCAAAGGTCGTCTCTTGCAAATTTCGTGATGGTTATGCGTACATAATGTTGGACATTTGTAAGGATAGAAATTTTGCAGAAACGCTGCGGGACAAGATAATTTCTTTGCCTAGCGGGGCAGAGATTGGGTTGTCTGACAACGAGTATCTGTTCTCTGACTTGATTGATTGCGAGGTGTATGACACTCAAAATAAGTATCTAGGGAAAGTTGTCGAGGTGGAAAACTACGGGGCGACTGATATTATCACTATTCACAAAGACTTGGAGAGTATTGCTTGTCCGTTTCTAAAAAGTGTGTTTTTGAGCGTGGACACAGCGAAAAAGAAAATCGTAGTTGACGGCAAAAAATTTGATGAGGTTACAAATTATGATGAAAATTGATATTTTGACGCTGTTCCCGAATAGTTTTGCGCCGTTGAGAGAAAGTATCTTGGAGAGGGCGGCAAACCGTGGTGCGATTGAGATAAATACTATTGACATTAGAGATTTTTCCGAGGACAAACATCACAAGTGTGATGACTACACTTTTGGTGGCGGTGAGGGCTTGTTGATGACACCTCAGCCGTTGTTTGACTGTATTGAGAGCGTGCTAGATGAGGACGCATATGTTATTTATATGTCGCCAAAAGGCGACCGCTTTAATCAAGGGATTGCTGCGGATTTGTCGACAAAAAAACACTTGATTATAATTTGCGGGCATTATGAGGGCATTGACCAACGAGTAATCGACACTTTTGTTGACCAAGAGATTAGTATCGGCGATTATGTGCTAACAGGTGGAGAACTCGCTAGTATGGTGGTAACTGATGCGGTGTGTAGACTTCTCCCCGATGTTTTGGGGAACGAGAATTCTGCCAAAAACGAAACTTTTGGCGAGGAGGGATTGCTCGAATTTCCGCAATACACTCGCCCAGCGGAGTTTAGAGGGCTAAAAGTTCCCGAAGTATTGTTGAGCGGCAATCACGGCGAAATTGCGAAATGGCGTAGAGAGCAAAGCGAATTGTTGACAAAAGCAAAGCGCCCCGACTTGCTAAACAAAAGAGATTAAATTAACTAGGAGTTTCTATGCAAAAAGAATGTGAAAGTGCTGTTTTTTATTACGATGACAAAGACTCAAATGTTATTAATGAAGTTTCTCAATATTTAGATAAAAATGTTGATAAAATTTGGGATTTTTTTGAAATCAAGAAGCCTATAAAAAAAGTTGAAATTTTAATTTACAAGAATAAGTCTGAATTTGATATGGCATATAAGCAAGATAATGATTTGTCGAGCGACTATCGAGTGCCTAATTGGTGTGTAGGAACAGGGACTAAAAATGGCAACATTTCCTTATTATCTCTTAACGGTTATCAAGGAACTGCACACGCATTTAATCAAGATGAATATAATCTAGCGTTACTAAAATTTAAAAAACGAGTAGTTCACGAGTATGTTCATTTTGCGAATATGCAATTTAACAAGGAGCATAATTGTTGGTACACTGCAAGATTTTTGGTGGAAGGTATAGCGGTTTTATTGAGTGAGCAATTTAAAGATTATACGCTACAACTTGATTGCACAAAGGAGCAAATTCTAAGTAATCGTGATTGCAAATACGCAAACTACTACCTTCTTACAAAAACTTTAATAGAAAATTACGACAAAAACTTTGTGTTAAACTTATTTCAAAGTTCGCGAGAAGCAAATGAATTTTTAGAAAAAACGCTTTTTGAGCAAACAAGCAAAGAGATGCAAGTTAAACAAAATTTAATAAAATAATGCAATGAATTTCAATAAAAAGGAGAGAAAGATGAAAATACAGTGGTATCCGGGGCATATGACAAAGGCTTTACGGGAAATGGAGCAAAATATCAAATTGGTTGATTTGGTGATTTATGTGTTGGACGCTCGTGCGCCATATAGTTGCCTCAATCCTCAATTTGAGGAAATCATTGGCAACAAACCGATTATTTTTGTATTGAATAAAACTGACCTTGCGGACGAGAGTAAGACTCGTGCCTGGCAAAAGTTCTACTCAGGAGAAAATAGGCTAGCAATTACGCAAAATTCGACTCTTTGCAATGCGGGCAAGCAGATTGTCGCTGGTATGGAGAAACTTTTGTCCGCCAAATTGGAGCGAAACAAGCAAAAGGGTATCACTATGCCACTCCGTGCTATGGTTATCGGTGTGCCGAACTGCGGCAAGAGTACCTTAATCAATAATCTTTGTGGCAAATACAAGGCGGTAACTGGGGACAAACCTAGTGTTACTCGTAACACGCAATGGGTCAAAATTGCAGGCAATATCGAGTTGTTGGACACTCCTGGGACGCTTTGGCCGTCTTTTGAGGACGATGAGGTGGCTCACAATCTCGCATATATCAACGCAATTAGGGAGGATATCCTCGATGTCAGTGAGTTGAGCCTCGATTTTATTGCTAAAATGCTGAGTACTTATCGTGAGCAGTTCTTGAATAGGTATAATTTAGTTTTTGACGAGGAGAAGCAACCTGTCGAGTACTTGGGCGAGGTCTGCGAGGGTCGGAAGTTTATCTTGCGTGGCGGGGAGTTAGACTGGGAGCGTGGTGCAAAGGCTATTTTGGACGATTTTAGGAAAGGTAGGCTGGGGGCAATTACCCTAGACGAACCACGAGAGAGGTAGAAAGGTGAGTAATTTTGAGTTGGGAATTTGGGGAGAAAAAGAGGCGGCAAAATTCCTAAAAAAGAGAAAATACAAGATTATTGAGCAAAACTATCGCTGTAAGTTGGGCGAGGTGGATATAATTGCAAAACAAGGGGCGTACCTCGTGTTTGTCGAGGTAAAAACTCGTGCTAGTAATCGCTACGGTTTGCCTATGGAGGCGGTAGATGAGCAGAAACAGCGTAAACTAATGATGCTCGCTCTTTATTATCAAAAATGCAAAGGTTTACTCGATATGCCGATTAGATTTGATGTCGTGCAGATACTAGGAGAGGAGGTTACGCTTATCGAGGGAGCGTTTTTTGCATAAAATTTTTGACAAAATTCAAAAAAATTGATAAAAATGTATTGCAAAATATTAAAATATATGGTATCATAGCGATATGGCTTCGAATGGTCCTCTGGGGGTCAGTGCCTTTTACGAACATTCGAAAAATCTTTTGAGGAGGTATTAAGTCATGAACATTATTGCTACTTTGGAGAAAGAAGGCTTGAAAGAGAAAGTTGCTGACTTCAACATTGGAGACACTGTTAGAGTGTATGTAAAGGTTGTTGAGGGCGACAAAGAGCGTATTCAGGCTTACGAGGGTGTTGTTATTGCTCGTAAGAATGGTAGTATTCGTGAGACATTTACCGTGCGCCGTATTAGTTTTGGTGTTGGAGTTGAGAGGACTTTCCCAGTTCACTCTCCTCGTATCGACCACGTAGAGGTAGTGCGCAGAGGTAAAGTTCGCCGTGCTAAACTGTACTATGTTCGTAAACTTAGCGGTAAGCGTGCTAAGGTAAAAGAGGCTATCTAATCTCTTTTTGATAAATAG
Source organism: Christensenella sp. UBA4651 (assembly GCA_002405615.1). Lineage (GTDB taxonomy): Bacteria > Bacillota > Clostridia > Christensenellales > UBA1242 > UBA7867. The sequence continues at coordinate 4,083 of DHMD01000050.1, forward strand.
AGCCAGTATCCCGATTTTTAGGGGTGCTGGTTTTTTGCAACCCTTGGTAGTTGGGTAAGAGAAAAGTAATTTACACTTTTTCAGCGATTAGTGTGTGGAAAAGTTGGCATTTTTGAGTGAACAAAAACACAAAATTAAAGGCAAATGTGGATAAACGCAACATAAATTAGTTAATAGGCAGGTTTTTCCACAAATTTATTCATTTTACTTGACTTATTTTTTTTTTTTTGATAGAAATTGAATGTGGAAAACTATGTGTTTTTTCAAAGTTTTTATGGAGGAAAATATGACAAAAAGTTTGAGTAAAATTTGGTG
>DHMD01000050.1:4450-8709 GCA_002405615.1 Christensenella sp. UBA4651
ATTTGGTATGCTTTTGCTTTATTTTTGACCGTTTTTACTGCCATTATTTTTGCTGGTTGTGCTGGTACGCCGCCCACACCCGCAGAAACAAAGGTAAATGTAGACGCTGTTACATTAAACGAAACTACCAAAACTATGATTGTGGGCGATGTGTTCCAATTTGTTGCTACGATTTCGCCAATAGACGCTACAAACAAGGCGGTTACATGGTCAATTACTGCTGGCGATAGCTTTGCTACGGTGGATACTACTGGTAAAGTTAGGGCGCTCGCTGTCGGTACGGCGACTCTTACCGCAACATCAAAAGATGATGTAGAGAAATTTGCTACATGCGAGATTACTGTAATCCCTGCACCTATTAGGGTGGAGAGCGTTGCAATCAACAATTACAACACAACAGACAAGGCATTAAAGGTGCAGATTGGCGAGAGCAAGACAGTAACTGCACAAGTTTTGCCTGCAAATGCAGACAACAAGAAAATTATTTGGAGTGTTGAACCTCAAAATTTGGTTGAGCTTACACCGAGCGAGGATACTTTGAGCGTGAGCGTTAAGGGGCTTGTCAACGGTGAGGCGATTGTTACTGCTACCACCGAGGACGGCGACAAAACTGCTACATTCAAGGTAAATGTTCCCGACATCAATGCGACCGCTATCAAATTGGCAGAGGGGAGTAACACTGCTGCTGCTGAATTGGCAATCGTAGCGCAGCCTACTAGCGAGTATACTCTAACTCTCAGTGTAGAGCCAAACAACACAACGGACACTTTTGACGAGGTTGTAATTGCAGAAGGGTACAAGGACTCAATTTCTGTTACCATTCCTAATGGTGCAATGAGCAAAATCCAGACAATTACGATTTCGTTAAACAACGCAGCAGAGGGAGCTGTTGATTTGATTTTTAAGTCAAAGCAAACTCCTACTGTTTTTGCGACTGTTCATTTGACTATTATGGATAATTATGCAATGGTAGGCGAGAGTAAATACACGACTTTTGCAGAGGCTTATCAAGCGGCAGCACTTAATGATACTATTGTAGTACACGGTACACTGACTGTTGATACACCGATTGTAATAGGGGATACAAAATGGGTATCTATTTCGGGACCTGACGGAATGCAAGCGACTCTCCTTGCTTCGGAGAATTTTGTCGGCGACAACTTGCTCGAAGTAAACACCGTTTCAGACTCTACGGCTACTGTGAGAACAATCCAAAACTTGATTTTGGACGCAAACAACAAGGCAAGGGTTGTAAAAATTGATACTAATAACGCTTTGCTGCTGACACTCAAAAATATCGAGGTAAAAAACGGCTATGTTTATGTTGATTCAACTCCAAATGATAGCGTTTGGACTCCGGGTATTTTGGTCGATGGGGAAAGCCAAGTCGAAATGTATGGTGTAATATCAAAACTAGACTCTAACCCTAATTTCACGGGAGCTACTCCGAATGATTACAATCATTATAAGGATGTTAGAAAAGCGCTATCTAGAGATTTGAATGTTGGAACGCAAGCGCTTGTTAGACTGTATGATGACTGTAAAATTGGCAGAGCAATGGTGCGTGCTAGTGGTACTGATAGTGATATCAAAAAAGGTATACTTTGTCTATATTTTAGTTTTAGTGAAACGGCAGTAAGACCCGAGGTGGACAGTGTATGTTTGTTGTCTGATGAACAGCTTAACTATGGTAATTTCAGCACACGAGGCGGTGGCGCAAAATTGTATGTTGTCAATGGTATAGTTAAAAATCTATACTTTGAGAGGGTATCAGGTGGAGGTTATACTAAATTCGACAATGAAACTTATATAGTTAAGGAAACTGGATTCCTGAGTCAAGCGGGGTATGTTTTCCAAGCTGGAACTGACAAGCCGCAAAAAAAGGACACTAGCGACTGGTATATATAAACAAAGTAAAAACTCACAGGTTAAACTGTGAGTTTTTTGTTAGCAAAATTTGATAATGCCTTCTAGTTTGATTTTCATCATACCGTTGTTGCAATTTTGCTGACATTTTGGCTTGCACTTGCAGCCACAGCCGCAAGGACATTTGTTGCTTGACCCCGAAAAACAGTTTGAGCTAGAACCGCAGTCCTTGCCCCAACCGTTTTGCAAATATCCGCCGCAGCAGCACTGGTTTTTGATTTGTTTTACGCAGCCCGAGTTTGTGTTGCACCCCTCGTAGCAGCCAGCATACTGGGTAGAATAACTTGCAGATTTGTTACAGAAACAGCACATTAGCGTATCCTCCTTTGATTTTCATAACCAATAGGCTATGTACATCTTCGAGGTCATTACCATTGTATGTTAGCGGGAATTTTTTTGTGATTTTATGCATTTGACTAAAAATGCAAAAATTGCACAAAATATTACAAAACATTTGCGATTATTTGTTTTTTCTTATATAATAGAATTATATGGAGGAAAATAATGGGATATTTTGATTATTTGGAATCAAAAAGTGCTGTTGAGATGAAAGATAATGCCTTTATCGAAACATACAACAAGGTTGCCTTGTATATAAATTTAGGTACGATTGCGGTAACCATTGCCACGATAATTATGTTCTGTTTTGTTAGGATAGGCTCGATTGTTTGGCTAGATATTGTGGTGGCACTCGGAATTGCGGCGGGAATTGTAGCGATGGTTTATGCAAATAGCGTGCGTTCCATTGCAAAACGCAGGCATAAAAAGAATATTTTGGCAAATTTTATATTTATATGGAGTTTGTTTTTTGTATTGTTAAACGCAATTATGTTTGTAATGAATACTTGGATTTATTTCGCATAAAATTATTCAAAACATTTTACAAATTATAAGTTTTATGTTATAATCATACAGAAAAAATAAGAGGGTTAGAATATGCAACAATTTGTATTTCCTGCGGTTTTGTACCGTGATGATGAGGGCAAAGGCTACACGATTATTTTTCACGACCTTAATATTTGCACGGAGGGAGCCTCCGTTGAGGACGCTTTCTTGCGAGCAAAAGAGTACCTCGATGTCTACTGTCGCTGCGCTTTGCAGTACAATGGTGAGATGGATAAGGCTACGAGGTATGTTGATGTCGTAACAGAAAAGGGTAATATTGTGCTGTTGGTTGATAGTGCTGTCGAGGACAGGGCAGATTTTTCGCCAACCCAGCGGTTTACTTTTGATGTTTAGATTTTTTGTTTCATAGGAGGGCAATATGATAGAAAAAGTTTTCAAAAACGAACAATCAATGGATTTTCTGGCTTATTTGACAACCTTGGGGTACAGACTAGACAAATTTATATCGGGCAAGGGAATGTATGGGAATCGTGTTTCCGTTATGCGTTCTCGTAAGTCTAGTGAGATTTATGCACCTGACTGCGGGTTCAAGAATAGTGAATTTATGGTGGTTGAGGGTATTCGCTCAATGGAAATGAGGTCTACCATTCTCTCTAACCGACAGAGAGCCGAGTCGCACCTTACAGGAGAGGAGAGTATGGCAGATTGCCTTTCGGCTTTTCCAAATGCTTTCCTTAGTCAAGAAGATATGCAGAAATGTGCTAGGAACTGGTACGATTACGTGAGTAAGAAACTTTTGGGCAGTGTAGAGACAAATTTTAGTAAATTAAATAATTTTATTTTGGGTAGTATGCTCAAATATCTGCCGATTTCGGTTGCCGAGAGTGTGGCTGAATTTAGGCAAGAGAATATGCTTACATATCTTACGCAAGATATTTTGGACGCCGATTTCGTGAAACGACAATTAGAATTGTTCCCTGCTTCTAGGGAAAAACTTGTGTCGCTCAAACAGCGAATTATGAAGAAAGAGATTGAGCGTGCCAAAATGCGTGAGGCTGCACAGACAGAACAAAAGGTTGCCGCTCCGCAAAAGAAAGTTGCCGAAGAGGCGACTACGGGCGGTGCTTATGTGCAGAGCACAATGCAGTTGGATTATGGTGCGGAGAAAGTTCCGTCATAATATAATTTCCAAGACGCCTTTTTATAGGGCGTTTTTTGTATAATTTTGTTACTTTTACACAATATAACAATATGATGAGAATGAATAAAATTGTAATAAATATATTGGCAATTTTTGTGGTACTTTGTTGCTTTTGGTTCGCAAATTTCTTGTTTTGTTGTGGAGCGGAAGCGGCGACAGAAGTAGTAAAAATACGCTTTTTGTACGAGGGGAAAGTTTGGGAGTACGATTCGGGCGATTTTGAGAGCGACAATTTTTATTTCCAGTCAATCGGGGCAAAATACGGGCGTTGGGGTACGGCTGAGAA
>DHMD01000050.1:8805-12753 GCA_002405615.1 Christensenella sp. UBA4651
TCTAAAATATGTTTTTGTCGGTATTGATGAAATTTTGTCCGATATAGAGCGTGCTGTTAATCGTCCGAGCAAAGATGCAACCTATACTTTTTCGCCGCAAAATTTGAGTTCGCCCTTTGTGTTTATGGAGGAGCAGGTGGGATATAAGGTCGATTTTGACGCAATTTTAATGGACATTGTTGAGGGGCTAAAATGGGGAGGTTCGGTCGATGTCAAAATCAAGCCGACAGTTCTAAAACCCGATGTGTATTTAGATGAAATCAAACATTACGCCACTTTGCGTGGAAGTTTCTATACCTCTTTTAATGCCGATGTTGCTAATCGAAAAAATAATATTGCGGTCGCTGCAAAAATGTTTAATGGCTTGGTTATGCCTATCGGCGAGGAGTTTAGTTTCAACAAGATTACTGGTCGCCGTTCGGAAGAAAAGGGATATATGCCAGCCAAAATTATCGTGGACAAAAAGTACGTAGAGGGTTATGGCGGCGGCGTTTGTCAGGTAAGTACGACACTCTACAATGCGCTACTACTGTCGGGGCTAGAAATCAAGGAGGTTCATAGCCATAGTTTGGTTAGTTCCTATGTCAATATGGGGTTTGACGCAATGGTAAATTTTGGCAGTGCTGATTTGAGGTGGGTAAATAACACCGAAACGACACTTTTTGTGCAAAGTTATGTTTTGGATAATCAAATTCACTTCAAAATTTACGGGGCAAAGCAGCCGAATAAATATACATACAAGAGGATAACCGAAGTGGAGAAGACGATTTCGCCGAAAGATGATGAAATTATAGTTGACAAGGTGGGCGAGTATTCTGATTTGGTTACATACAAAGATGAGAGTGCGTACCAAACTTTGCCAAAAAATGGTTATCGTGTCCGTGCAATTTTGGAAACATATGACGGGGATAAACTTGTCAATCGCCGCCTGTTGCGTAGGGTTAGTTATTCTGCTGTTCGTGGAGTTAAGGTGTTCGGGGCAAAGGAGCGTCCAAAGGTAATTGACAAAGTTTCTGCACCGTTAGACAAAAATATAATTGATTTTTGGCGGAATTTTGCTTAAATCATTAGACTAAATCATTTTTATTTGATAAAATCATATTTACTAATCTTTATGGAGGTTTATAAATGTGGTGGATTTGGTTTCCTTATGTAGTTAGTCTTGTGCTAGTCGTATTTGTGTCAAATAAACTCGGTGAGTATGTAGACGCTATGGATAAGAAAACGAAACTTTCTGGTGCGTTCTTGGGCGGTGTACTTTTGGCGGCTGTTACCAGTTTACCTGAATTAGTTACCAGTATTACGGCTGCAATTATGGGGCAACCCGAAATGACGCTAGGTAATATCTTGGGGTCTGATATATTTGATGTCGCTATTATCGGTTTCTTGATGGTTTTGTTTTGCAAGAAAGTTGCCAATAAGACGGTATCTCGTGGTAATGTCGTGATTTGTATCGCAACTCTTGTGTGCGCTACGCTAGTTTTGCTGTGTGCAATCTTTAATTGGGAAGTGGTTATTCCAGGCATTAATGTTAATATCCTTACGCCTATTATATTGGTTCTGTACTTTGTTGCTCTATTCTTCACTCGTGAGAAGCCTGGCACAGAGGGTGAAAGTGTAGAGGCGAGTACTGATCAAAAAGGAAAGAATGTTGTTGGGAGTAGTTCGGCTAGTATGGATGCCAGTGGCGAAGGCTCAAAAAACAAGGCTATGGCGCTTTCGCTCAAAGCGATTGTTTTGAGATTTACGCTATTAGCAATCGTCCTAGTTGGTGTTTCAATCGCAATGACTTTTATGGTGGACAAAATCGCTGAAATGTACAATTTGCAGAGAGGTTTGGCGGGGGCGCTGTTCCTAGGAATTGCTACTAGCCTACCTGAAATCGTTTCTACATTCTCACTCGTACGGTTAGGGAACTTTGACGCAGGCTACGGCAATATCATCGGTTCTTGCTTATTTAACTTTGGCGTCATTGCGGTTGCGGATATTTTCTACTTCGGCGGTACTGTGTTCCTAACAGATATTTCTAGCATTATTTTGAGTGCGTGTTTGGTCGCTGCGGTTGCATTCTTGCTGGTGTTTACCTTTATTCGCAATTCAAATCTCAAAATCAAAAATTCATTGACAATTCAAATTTTGACAGGAGTACTGATTTTGGCTAGTTATATAACTTTCTTGGTTTTAACTGTCTAAATCGGTGGATTTTGACCTTTGTAAAAAAGCCTTTTTGGGGCTTTTTTGTTTTGGGTAAAATGAATTAGAAAAAAAGTCCTCAATTTTTTGTAAAAATGCCAAAAATATCTTGACAAAAATTGCAAAACTTGCTAGAATGTGTTTGTTACAAATGATTTTGTAGCGTTTTTCTATCCAACTTATTCGAGTTTGGGTAGGGTGAACGGCATATGTGATCTATGCTGTTCAAAAACTTTTACAAAATCCAGTCAAATCTGGTCGTGGGAGAGTTTACACAAGGTGTGCTGTAATACATCTCAGAAGGGTCTTGGATTTCTCGGTATGTATGATTGACTATTCCATCAATCGTAGTAAGTATCGAGTGAACCAAATCAAATCTTTAGAATTGGGTTGATTCTATTGATAAATTTTATAAGGAGGGAATTTATGCCTACGATAAACCAGTTGGTTAAGAGTGGTCGTAAGAAACAAAAAAGGAAATCACAATCTCCACTTTTGCAATCATGCCCACAGAAGCGTGGTGTATGCTATGTTGTTACCACTACTACACCAAAGAAGCCTAACTCTGCTTTGCGTAAAATTGCCAAAGTGCGTTTGAGCAACGGTAGTGAAAGTACTATGTACATTCCAGGCGAGGGACACAACCTTCAAGAGCACTCTGTTGTTCTAGTTCGTGGTGGTCGTGTTAAGGACCTTATCGGTGTGCGTTATCACATCATTCGTGGTGTTTTGGATACTGCCGGCACTGCAAAGCGTAATCAAGGTCGTAGTAAATACGGTACTAAAAAAGCAAAATAATAAATTCTTTATTTACAATTTATAAAAATTTATAAAAGGAGAAAATTTTATGTCAAGACGTAATTCTGCACCAGTACGCAGTGTTTTGCCAGACCCAATCTACGACAGTATCGTTGTTAGAAAGCTTATCAACCAAGTTATGATTGATGGTAAATTGAGCATCGCTGAGCGTTTGGTTTATGATGCTATGAACATCCTTGCCGAGAAGACAAACGAGCCTGCGCTCGATGCTTTGACAAAGGCTATGGAAAATGTAGCTCCTATTGTTGAGACTCGTCCTCGTAAGATAGGTGGTGCTACTTACCAGGTTCCTGCCGAGGTTCGTCCAGCACGCAAGCAGACTTTGGCTATCCGTTGGATTGTGCTGTATGCCAAGAAACGTGGTGAACGTGGTATGGAGCACAAGTTGGCTGGTGAGCTATTTGACGCTTACAACAGCACAGGTGGCGCAGTCAAGAAGAAGGACGAAGTACACCGTATGGCTGAAGCTAACAAGGCATTTGCTCACTTTAAGTGGGGCAACTAATTAAAAAGGAGTTAATTGTATAATATGGCAAGAACTACACCATTGGATAAAGTTCGCAACATTGGTATTATGGCTCATATCGATGCAGGTAAGACCACTACCACTGAGCGTATTCTATATTTCACTGGTATTACACACAAACTAGGTGAGGTGCACGAGGGTCAGGCTACTATGGACTGGATGGTTCAAGAGCGTGAGCGTGGTATTACTATCACCAGTGCTGCTACTACAGCATATTGGAAAGGCCACCAGATTAACATTATCGACACACCGGGACACGTAGACTTCACTATCGAGGTTGAGCGTAGTTTGAAGGTTTTGGACGGTTCTGTTGCGGTTTTCTGTGCTCGTGGTGGTGTACAACCTCAGAGTGAAACTGTATGGAAGCAAGCGAACAAATACGGCGTTCCTCGTATCGCTTATGTAAATAA
>DHMD01000050.1:12789-13707 GCA_002405615.1 Christensenella sp. UBA4651
GCTTATGTAAATAAGATGGATATGAACGGTGCTGACTTTTTCAGAGTTGTTCAAATGATGAAAGACCGTTTGCACGCTAACGCTGTCCCAATTCAGTTGCCAATCGGACACGCTGATGAATTTAAGGGTGTTATCGATTTGGTAACAATGCAGGCAACTATTTACAACGATGATGAGGGTAAGGATATGACAGTTACTGACATTCCTGCTGAATACCTTGATCAAGCAAAGAAATATCGTGCCGAGCTTATTGAGCATGTCGCAGAAATGGACGATGAATTGCTCGAGAAATTCTTCGCTGGCGAAGAATTTACAGAAGCAGAGATTAAGAAAGGTATCCGTAAGGGCGTTCTTTCTCTGCGTATGAACCCTGTTCTTTGTGGTACAAGTTATAAGAATAAGGGTATCCAAAAATTGCTGGATGCGGTTGTTGACTATATGCCTAGTCCTCTCGACATTCCTGCAATCAAGGGCGTTTTGCCAAATGGTGAGGAGAGCGAGCGTCATCCAAGCGATGATGAACCTTTTAGTGCTTTGGCATTTAAGGTCGCTACCGACCCATATGGTAAATTAACATACATCCGTGTTTACAGTGGTAAATTGGAGAGCGGTAGTTATGTATTGAACGCAACAAAGGGTAAGAAAGAGCGTATTGCTCGTTTGATTAGAATGCACTCTAACGAGCGTACTGAAATCAACGAGATTCGCACAGGTGATATCGCTGCGATTGTAGGTTTGAAGGATACGACAACTGGTGATACTCTTTGTGATGAAAATAAGCCTATCATATTGGAAAGCATTAACTTCCCAGACCCAGTTATCAAAATCGCAATCGAGCCAAAGACCAAGGCTGGTCAAGAGAAGCTAGTTGCTGCATTGTTGAAATTCGCTGAGGAAGACCCAAGTTTCAAGACTTAT
>DHMD01000050.1:13759-20385 GCA_002405615.1 Christensenella sp. UBA4651
ACAAACCAAGAAACAGGTCAAACAATTATCGCAGGTATGGGTGAGTTGCACCTAGATATTTACTGCGACCGTTTGAAAAGAGAATTTAACATTGACGCAAACATTGGTAAACCTCAGGTTGCCTACAAGGAAACTATTAAGTCTTCTACAAGGCAAGAGGGTAAGTATGTCCGTCAATCTGGTGGTAAAGGTCAATACGGTCACTGTGTGATTGAGATGGAACCTTTGGAACCAGGTGCGGGCTATGAATTTGTTAATAAAATCGTTGGTGGTGCAATTCCTAAAGAATTTATCCAGCCAATCAACGATGGTATTAATGAGGCTAGACAAAATGGTGTGCTAGCAGGCTACGAAATGGTAGACTTTAGAGTTACCTTGGTAGATGGTAGTTTCCACGATGTTGACTCTAGTGAAATGGCGTTTAAGATTGCTGGTAGTATGGCGTTCAAGGAAGCTGCCAAGAACGCTAGTCCAGTTATTTTGGAGCCAATTATGAAAGTGCAAGTCATCGTTCCTGAGGAATACTTGGGCGATGTTATGGGTGATATTAACCGCCGCCGCGGTCAGTTGGGAGGAATGGAGAGTGAAGACGGTCAACAGACTATCAACGCCCTTGTTCCACTGGCTGAGATGTTCGGTTATGCAACCGACTTGCGTAGCATTACTCAAGGTCGTGGTATATTTACTATGGACTTGGAGGGATACTCTGAGGTTCCAAAGTATGTAGCTGACAAGATCATTGGGCAGAGAAATGCTGGTAACAACTAATTTTAATTAAGGAGATTCAAAGATTATGGCAAAAGCTAAATTTGAAAGAACAAAACCCCACTTTAACTTGGGTACAATTGGTCACGTTGACCATGGTAAAACAACCTTAACTGCTGCTATCACAACAGTTTTGGCTAAAAAGGGTATGGCTGAGGCTAGAGACTACGCTTCAATCGATATGACCCCAGAAGAGCGTGCACGTGGTATTACTATCAACACAACACATGTTGAGTACCAAACTGCAAAGCGTCACTACGCACACGTAGACTGTCCAGGACACGCTGACTACGTAAAGAACATGATTACAGGTGCTGCACAGATGGATGGTGCTATCCTTGTAGTTGCTGCAAACGCAGGTGTTATGCCACAGACTCGTGAGCACATCTTGCTTGCTCGTCAGGTAGGTGTTCCTGCAATCATCGTATTCGTAAACAAAGTTGACCTTATTCCAGCTGCTGACCGTAAGGATATGCTTGAGTTGGTTGAGATGGAAATCCGTGATTTGCTTACTGAGTACGGCTTCCCAGGCGACGAGACTCCAATTATTTTTGGTAGTGCTAAGCCCGCTCTTGACGCAGCTGCTGCTGGCAACGTTGACGGCGAGGAGTGCAAGTGCATCTTCGAGTTGATGGACGCTTGCGACAACTACTTCAAGGACCCTGTTCGTGCAATCGACAAGCCATTCTTGATGCCTGTTGAGGACGTATTTACAATTACTGGTCGTGGTACTGTAGCAACTGGTCGTGTTGAGCGTGGTGTTGTTAAGAACGGTGACACAGTAGAAATCGTAGGTATGGGTCCTACAAAGACAACAGTTATTACTGGTGTTGAGATGTTCAAGAAGTTGCTTGACCAAGCAGAAGCTGGTGACAACATCGGTTTGTTGCTCCGTGGTATTGAGCGTAAGGACATTCAACGTGGTCAAGTATTGGCTGCTCCAAAGTCAATCACTCCACACACCAAGTTTAGAGCTAGTGTTTACGTATTGAAGAAAGAAGAGGGTGGTCGTTCTACTCCATTCGTTTCTGGATACCGTCCACAGTTCTACTTCCGTACTACTGACGTTACTGGTACTATCCAACTTGCAAACGGCGTTGAGATGGTTATGCCTGGTGACAACGTTGAGATGGATGTTGAATTGATTACTCCTATCGCTATCGAAGAAGGTTTGCGTTTCGCTATTCGTGAGGGTGGCCGTACTGTAGGTAGTGGTGTTGTTTCAAAAATAAACCAGTAGTTTAACTGTTAATTACCAAAATAAGAAAGAGCTTCGGCTCTTTTTTTATTTTTTTTTAATTTAGTATGCAAATTTGCTAGTCTTTTTGTGAACTTTATAGTAAAATAGTAGTATAAATTACTTTGTTAGAAGAAAAATAACTATACTAAGGAGGTATATAGTGGACAATTTGGGTAACGATGATTTTTCACCTAACAGGAATAATAATGGTGTACCTCCACAAAATGGACAGCAAAATAACGGTTCGAATGGTGGGGATAGTAGCAGCAACTCTGGTTCGAGTTACCTGCAACAGAATGGTGGTTATGAACGCCAATCGAATTCTGGTTATGCGCAACAACAGGGCATTTACACTCAACAAGGCTACAATAGTGGCGGCGTGAATGGTGGAATGGGTCAGAATACCGCTAGTCAGCCTCCAAGACCACAACAGACTCAACAATCTGCTGCTCAAAACCAGGCGAGAGCCACGGCGAAATTTATGCCTACAAATATGCCTCCCGCATCAGCGAACACAAGTACTGGCGATTTGAACAAAGAGGAAATAGAATATTTACGGAAAATTAGCGACCAAAACTTTGTTATCAAGAAAAGGTTAAAAAAGAGTAAGGGGAGAGCTTTTGATGAGCCTCGTGCTTTGAGTAAGGTTCGCCGTCTGTATTCTTTGAACTTTGCGAGGAAATATTATGGTTTCCCTCCTGTTCAGGTCAAGAAATTACGAGACCGTTCAGGTGATGATAAGGGCGCAATATTTGGTGCTGCAGCCCGCAGAGTAAAGAAAATAATTTTGACGATGGTCATACTTGTTGCTATTATTGCGACATTGGGTACAGGTGCTGTCGTTGCAATTATGGCTATTAACAGTAACTCAAACATTTTTGTTGATGAAAATGGACTTTTGATTGTCAATGCAGACCAAATTGTTCCTATTGACGGGTATTCTTTGGGGCAATGGCAGGAGAATGACTTTATAATCAAAATGAGAAACCAAACTAATATCGCTATAAAGGACGTTACATTCCGTATCACCTTGAGCCCTATCAAAGGCGAATATGATTCAGATGATGCTTATGCTCAACGCAAAAAAGCCTTTGCTGATGCTTTGGAGAACGGTACCATTGACCCAACTCAATTAGTTTTCTCATATTCTTATGATAAGTCGCTTTGGGAAATGGCTCCGGGGCAACAGGTCTATGTCGATAAAGGTGTTATTTATGGACCGATGTTAAAGTACATTGGTGGTGAAAATGGCATCATTCAGAGTTCTTCGAACCAAGATAACGATATTCAAGTTATCAGAAACTTTGCTATTGATATAGTTTCTTCTGCTGAATCAAACAAGTGGGTTAATTTCTCGATGAGAATTTCATTTGTTGTGCAAGCAGAAAATGTCGATGTTAAAGATTACAATTAATTCAATTAAATCAGAGGAAAAAGATGAAGCGAATAATAAAAATAATGCCTGCTTTTTGTGTGTTGTTCGTGGTTCTACTTTTCGCTGGTTGCTCTATCGAGGCGCCCACAGTAACTGTTAATGGGTGCCTCATTTCGTGGAATTGGGTATCTAATGCAACCAGTTATGAGATAGAAGTCAACGGCAAAAGCTATACAACGACAGAGAACAACTACAATTTAGCACCTCTAATTCAGAAAAGCCGTATCCCACAAGATGTCAAGGTCAGGGCGATTACCCAAAATATGTTTTTGAGTAATTCTGCGTATTCAGATGTTGTTACGGTGGCAGTTGGCGATACGGCTTTGGCTGCGCCTCAAAATTTCAAAGTTGAGATTACTGCGCAAAGTTACCTATGCTCGTGGGGTGCTGTCGACAATGCTGACTATTATTGCATAAGGCTATATAATTGCGAGAAAAATGTTGAGCAATTTTATGCAACGCAAGCTCGCTCTTGCAATTTATATGGCAAACTCGATGTTTCAGGTGAGTATGAGGCTTCCGTTTTTGCATATTCAAACGCTCAAGCGAGTATTTATGCTCCTTCCGAGTATAGTAATTCTACTAAATTTATGATGGATGTTACCCTAGATTCTCCGACTGATTTGATAATAAAGTCTGTTTCGGGTAAGTTGTATTGTGAGTGGCAGACCATAGAGGGGGCAGATTCATATAATGTTAGTATCCTCAATGGAGAAACATTTAATGTCAAAAATGATTCATCATCACAAATTCAAGTGCTGAATTTAACAGATAAAGGTGTTACCGTTGGCAAGGGAGAGGCGATTTTTGTTTGTGTAGGCGCTTTGGGTGCCAAAAACAGTGGATATACCGAGTCGCCTTATACGGATATGCGTGCGTACTTTGATGGGGCGGGTTCAAAGAGTGATTTTTCTACGGTAAAATATAATTTTGTCGGTCAGGAGTTTGACCTTGTTGCGGACAGTTATGATGAATTGCAGAATATCGCTTGGTTTACAATGTATTATCGAATTACTAATATGAGATTTTTCTTCAATTACAAAATTGTAAATACGAGTGCTGCTGCAGATTTCAAGCAATGTATTCAAGACTATCAGGAAATTAAGCACGTTTCGTACTCGCTTTCGTCAAATTCGGACGGTTCGTATTCGTCAACGATGAATTATATTCATCCAATGTATCCAACAAAAACGGCTGCAAATACTTCATCACAAAATCAGTCAGTGCGTCCAAATTCTTACACGCAGAGCCCTCGTGCTAACAGTTTCGATGATTTTGGTATAGATAGCAGGGCAAAAACCGCTATGGTTTATAATTCTGACCAGTTATATTACGCTGTTCAGAATGGCTGCAAGCCAGTTTTCCCAGATGACAATAACCCAGCATATGTAGCCTATATTGAGGCTAAACGCATTTTGCGTGGGATTGTCTCCGATGATATGTCCGATTATGCCAAAGTTTCTGCTATTTTTGATTGGGTATGTTTTACTACTCACTACGACCACGAGTTGCCAAATATTGATGCAAAAATCAAAACTAACGAACTCTCTGGGAATAGTTCGGATTACAGAGGTTTTTATATCGAGGGAGTGTTCTTTGACCAGGGGCAAGCGGTTTGTGATGGTATGAGCAAGGCTTTTGCGCTGCTTTGCGGCGTTGAAAATATTGAGTGTTACAAAGTAGTTGGGGTAAGTAATACAGATATCAACACCACTGGGATACCAGACCACGCTTGGAATAAGGTAAAACTTGACATTGTTGGAAATGACGGGATAGGTGAGTGGTATGTAGTCGATGTTACTCAAAACGACTTTTATGATGATACTTATGTAGAGATTTTGACTCATTCGTTCTTCTTACATACCGATGATTGGTCTACAAATACTCGCAAGCACAAGGAAATTTATCCTAAAAAAGATGTCGCTTGTACTGCTTTTGATTACTATGCGGAAACAAAGTACGATGGAACTAACGATATTTTAGTTAAAAATATTACTGAACTAAATGCTTTGGCTACTTATACAAAGGCAAAATTAAGTTATATTGAGTTCGCTTTGGATACTTCAACGTATACTTCTTATAGCATTCCTTCTATTAAAGCAGCATTTCAAAAGGGACTTTCGACCACAAATTTTGTATCTCCAAGAGTAATTTACAATGAAAATGGTGCGCAATATTTAATCTTTATTATATATTATAATGTCTGAATATAGGCAGGTTATCTTAAAAGTGGATAACCTGTTTTTTATTTTTACTTACATTATAGGGATTTTTAGGCTAAAAACTGCGGGCATTTTACGGACACACACGGTAGAGTGTCTAAAAAAGGCTAAAAAAAGGACAAATTTTAATGTTTTTTTCGTTTTTTTTGAAAAAAGTAGTTGACTAATTGCCTCTTTAATAGTATACTCTGCAAGTACCGTTCAACGAGAGAAGATAGGTACGCAACCGAAAGGTTGCCAGTGTGTACTTTGACAATTGAATAATTGATATAGTATTAAAGATATTTAATACAATATTCTACGAAAATAGTGTAATATGCAATTTTTCACGAATTACAATTTTACGCTAGTTTTTTAACAAAGATAATCAAAACATAATGCTAAGCTATATCTTATATATATTATATAAGGTAAAGCCAGAACGCAAAATAGCAAACGACGTATACGATCAAGCTACAAAGAGCGTATGGTGGATGCCTTGGCACTAGGCACCGAAGAAAGACGTGGTAAGCTGCGATAAGCTACGGGGAGATGCAAACAATCCGTGATCCGTAGATATCTGAATGGGGAAACCCACTGGTTCTAATCAATCAGTGTTATTGCACCAATACATAGTGTAATAAAGGGAACGCAGAGAATTGAAACATCTTAGTATCTGTAGGAAAAGAAAGTAATTTAACGATTGCCTAAGTAGCGGCGAGCGAACGGGTAACAGCCCAAACCAAAGTTAGAAATAACCTTGGGGTTCGGACTTGCAACAAAGGGAATAATCAAACATAGCCGAAGTTTTTTGGAAAACTAAGCGAAACAGGGTAATAGCCCCGTAGGTTAAATGGTTGACAACCCGAGCAAGTATCCAGAGTAGCACAGGACACGTGGAATCCAGTGTGAAGATAGGAGGACCATCTCCGAAGGCTAAATATGACCTAGTGACCGATAGCGTATAGTACCGTGAGGGAAAGGT
>DHMD01000058.1:0-5532 GCA_002405615.1 Christensenella sp. UBA4651
AAACCAACAGTTAAAATTCACTCACCCCTTGCGGGGTGAGACATACTCGTATTAGTGGACCTTATGAACTTGGCGTTACAATTCACTCACCCCTTGCGGGGTGAGACGTTAGTGAGGCTGTGGATAAGTTTAACGAACTAGTTACAATTCACTCACCCCTTGCGGGGTGAGACTGTTGGGATACCGTTTTTCTTTGCGTATGCCTCGTTACAATTCACTCACCCCTTGCGGGGTGAGACGCTCTACGTTAAAAGCGCCAAAGTTATCAACACGTTACAATTCACTCACCCCTTGCGGGGTGAGACCCAACATATGAACATGGTTCGTATGGCATTTACGTTACAATTCACTCACCCCTTGCGGGGTGAGACCGCTACTACACAACATTTGGTGTAAAATTGCAGTCTCACCGCTATAGCTTGGGGCGGACAATAAAAATTTTCGCTAAAAAGCAATGTTCGCTTGGGGTTCGCGCTAAATTATTAGCGTTCCAGTCAAATCCCAAGTTTCCTTTACTCCGAAATGCTCTACTCGATTGGAGAATGAATTTCCTAATTGATAAAACCTCACGCTATCCATAGCCAAATCCAACTCATCTAGTATTTGCTTTTTGAGTTTGATAAAAGTTTGGTTATCGATAATGCATTCAAAAACAGAGTTTTGCACCCGCGTACCATAATTTTGACATAACTTTGCCACTTTACGCAAGCGATTTGCACCATTATTTTGAGAAATTGCAATATCATAAGTAATTAACACCATCATAATTTAGCCACAAAAGGAGTATAGTGCTCCATTTCTCCTCTCAAATACTTCGCTAGCAGCCTCGCCTGAACATAAGGGAATAGCCCGAGTTCAACTTTTTCCCCTATAATCGGATGATTGATAATCTCTTTTTTTCTATTCTGCCATTCTTTTAGCAAAATCTTTTTGGCAGAATCAGACATTTGCACGCCGCCATTTCTAAATTCAAATTCAGAGGCATTGATTTTACGCAAATTAATAATATTCAACACAAGCCTATCCACGATATAGCAGCGAAATTCCTCCATCAAGTCTAGAGCCAAGGCTGGTCTACCTGCCCTATCCGTATGCAAATACCCCATAAACGGATCCAATCCCACACTTTCCAGGGCAGATTCACATTCAATTGCGAGCAAAGCATACAAATACGATAGCATTGCATTTACCGCATCGAGAGGCGGCCTCTTGCTCCGCCCTCCGAATTCATATTCGGGGTTAAGAATCAGCTTATCAAAAATGCTAAAATACGACCTTGCGGAATCTCCCTCAATCCCCCTCAAACTATCAATGTTGTCGACCGCCCTAATATCAGCAAGATTAGCCTCCATACTCTCTATAACTGTATCCAAATAAACTTGCAAAGATTTGTTTTCGCGAATCTGCTTTTTGAGATAATTTTGAGAATTTTGAATTTTGGCGCCGATACTTAATTTCGCCAATTCCAGACAAAACTTATCGCTTTCTAGTTTGCGAAACTGCTCTCTCCGCAAATGTATATTCCCTCTTATTTCTCCTCTAACGTGAGCCAAAAAGCGGCCTTGCGGGCTAATAAAATTCAAGGCAACTCCCTCCTCGGCGCACTTTGCCATTAGTGCTGGGGTACACCCCATATAGTTAAAGCACACTATGCCTTCCAAATTGCAAAAAGGCACTCGGGCAGCCTCTTTCCCTTCCTTCGTTATCACGACATTTAGCCCGTCAAGTTTTAGATAAACGTCTTCGTCCAATATATACAATACGTTTAGTAACTTTCGCATTATTTCTCCTTTGTAAACGGCAAACAGATTTCACAGACGGAACAAGCACGACAATGTTTGCCTATTGTTTTGGGTGGAATTTCACCATTAGTAATTATCGTTTCCATTTCGACCAACACATTCTCCAATAAATTATGATAAAAATCCTCGTTTTTTAATTTTACACGCCTGCGAATTGTATCGTAATAGATATATCCCTCAACCTGCCTGTCATCGTTTTCTCGCAAGCAAAGCATTTGCGCATATAACTGCAGCCCATCTCCTTGCTTTATTTCGCCATTTTCATCAGGTTTGCCTTTTTTATATTCTATAACCTTTATCCTATCACGAGAATACTCTACCAAATCTGCAATTCCATACAGTTTATACTTGCGGGAATACACTTGCACGCTGCGATGGATTTCCACCCCGTTTCGTTTCTCTATAAAATTAGGGTCGTCAACTCTTGCGTGGACAATATCGCCCAAAATTGTATGGGTATTTTCTAGCCACTCATTCTCCACGTAGTTTAGCCACCACTGGTATTTACAAAAACAGAAATGTTCCAATTCGCTTAGGATAGTTTCTTCTCGCATTTTATTTATCAAACTCGTTTATTACGATTTCGCGAGTTACGCCACTAGGTTGACTATCTTCACCCAAACATAATGAATAGTCGCCCAGTTTGCTAGGTGTATAAACACCGTCTTTTTTGACAACTTGAACAGAGTCATACAAATTGTAACTTGCGATATTGCCAGCAAAAGAATCGTGTATCCACCAAATCAAGCCTACGACACGCATACTGCCCTCTGGGCGAGCCGATGACACATCATTTTCAAAAATCGTTTTGATTGCCTCTTTAATCTTTGCCACATCGTCCTCATTTAGACCGTTTTTCTCGGCAAAATGGGTGTTTATACTACCGTTTGTGCGGTATACAGCGTAGTCAATTCGATGTTTCATACCCATAGTACTAGAATCTTTGCCCGTACCTTTTTTGCTTTCGCTATTTACTGATTTTGTTATTTGAATTGAGTTGATTTCCACCTTGTCAATCGAAAATGCCGACTGAATAGACATCGCTCCACGAACACCCAAACTAAAATTACCAAAAGCGAATACCTGACCAAAAGTACGCACATCTAGCCACTTATTACAAATCTGCGAATATGCCTCTCTAAAAGTCTCTACCTTTGATACTTTTTTGCTTACACCTTCTTGTTTGTCAAATGCATCAAATCTCGCTTTTAGGCTGTCAAAATCCTCAGAGTCGTCTTGCGACACCACATAGATATCCTCGCCCATTTGCATAAGTCTATTTCTAATTTTCCTCTTCAAACAAACATCAGACACCTCGCCAAACTCCTCATAATTTACACGTGGGCGGTTGCCGAACATTGGGTCTCCATTAGGATTTGCATTTTTTACCTCAAAAATTAATGTAAAATCGATTTTATTTTTTAGTGTTTCCATAATTATTTCTCCTTAAAATATTAATTATTTTTTAATTTTTATTCTTCGTCTTCCGCTACCGCTTCGTCCTCATTAGCAGATGGATTTTTGTAGTATTTTTGTCCATAGTAACCTAGTAAAAACATTTCGCTGAGCGAACGGTCATCAAAGCCGTTATCCTCCATCAAGCCAAGTATGTCTGCAATTTGTTTATCAAAATATTTGCTCAAACCCATTTTGCCATTACCTGCCATTTTATCTAAATAAATACGACACTTACCTAATAAAATACCAAACGTAGTACAAGGCTTCTTGGCATAGTGGTTAAACATTCTCTCGGCGTTTGTAGCCCTATCTTTTACTTCGGTTTTCTCAATTTTCTCTAAAATTGCCAACAATCTACCGAAGCAATAACTTCTGTCTGTTTCTTGTAAATTTAATTTCATATATTTCTCTCCTAACTTATCATCAGATTTGTAACTATTGTACATTGCACAGGCTGTTGCAATCGCATTTTGCCAAATCGTGTAGTTTGCGCTATACTTTTCGGAATCAGAGAAGCCCATACTATTGCAAACCACCAAGAACGCTTTTCTCGCCATAACACGAGTAACCCGCCCATTCAACACACATTGTAGAATATCTCTGTAAAATTTCTTTTTTAGTTTCGTAGCCGATTCGCCGCTTTTTGCCCCACAATCTTTGTAAATAATTCCAAAAATGTTATCAAACAACGGAGTTTTTTCCATTGGCAAATCTCTAACTTTGCGCACCTTACCGTCCTCGCCTAGGTGTTCCCGCCATTCATAGTAGAGCCATTTGCAACTCTGGAACCAGCGAGCCAACATTTGATAATATATTTCGCTATCAAACTCATTGTAGTACTGAATGGCAATTCGCCCCTTGCTTTCGCCGTCCAAAACCAAAACAGATACCTTGTGCCCCTCGGCAAATTTATCTAGCATTTTGCCCCGTTGCCCATACCTCATCAAGGCAGTTACAACCTTGTTGCTGTCTACAGAAAAATCTTTTTTGTCAATGTCAAAATCATCAATAAAGAAGTTATTGCGAGTAGCATATATGTTAGGCTCGTTGACTTCGGGCGTATAATTATTCCAAGTTAATACTGTAAAGCCGTCCAAATTAAATGCTTGCCTATTGATTAACCAAGATAATGCGTATAGTGATTGCTGCATAGACTCATTCCCGATAGGAGCGACTTGATTGTAATTCTTGGGCTCAAACCTATCTCCAAAAGTTACTTTTGTTTCATCATTTGCAGACATTAGCCTTGCGCCATCGCCTTGATGGCGTATCTTCTTTGGAAAAAACATATTACTGTCTTCTAGTTCGCCCGATATATAACTCATCACTTTGCCCAAATCGCTACCATTCTCTACATAAATCTGCTTGTAGTTATTCGACCATTCTCCGTAAACATCGTTATCGAGCCACAACTCGCTCAATTTGTTGGGTTGAATTACCTTGAATCTAGCAAATAAATCCTTGATTTTATTAAATATCTCTTTATTATTTTGAATACCGTTGTCGTTTTGGTTTACTACGACTGCTTTTGTATCGCTTTGTGTACTTTCTGTATTAATAACAGAATTATCCGTAGTGCTTATACCCAACTCTTCCACTGAAAATCTATCCAGAATTTCTCGCACGATGTGATTATTGACTACAAATTTGTATACTGCCTTTATGCTGCTTTGTTGGGTAAACTCAGCCCACTTCCCTAGCAATTCCAAATACTTTACATTCTTTTTGCGGCAATCGTCCAATTCCCTGCTTTCTGGCAAAATATAGTCCCAGTCCGATGCCATATACTGTAATTTATCAAAAAGTGGGTGCGGGTCATCACCAGCAGTTCGCTGAACACTTTTCCATGTGCATGGGATAATTGTAGTCCTATCTTCTTTGGGTATTATAGACATTCCTATTAAATTACCATCTAAATCAAGGATAATTTCCAAATCGCATTTATTAGTACACAGACCGTCACGCAAAAGGAAATTTTGCGGTTCTCGGAGTTCATTTGCCTCAGGCAAGTCGGCAATAAGCTTGTAACTCTCTACCAATCGATTCCAAACACTCATACTATCCCCTCCTCAATGACACTTCTATCCATTGCGTCATCAGCAGTCGCAACTTCACGATAAGGCATTTCTTTGACATCTCGGCGTAACAAACGAGGGTTATCTGGGCGGTCAAACTCAATCACTCCCTGCCGCATTGTTATCCTAGCCAAATTCGCCCGCAGCATTTCATCGTCTTTTGTTGGGTATATGAAACTATGGAACATTATCCCAAG
>DHMD01000058.1:5602-11388 GCA_002405615.1 Christensenella sp. UBA4651
ATAAAAACTTGGGATAGAATCAAAATCACACGCCTCAACGAATCCTACACATTCTCGCTTGCCTATAAAAATATCTCGCTTGCCGCCCCTGCTCAAATAACGCTTGGCGATATTGTGGTGTTTGTTCTCATCTCTGTCGTTTACGAGGTCGGGGCGTGCCAAATTCCATTCAAAATGCGCCTCCACCACATACTCGACATCGCAGAGGTACGTGTATCTATGCAGTGAAACTTCATTGCAGTTTACCTCTCTCAATTTTATATTTTTTGACTCGGTTTGGATAGGCTTGACCACCTTTATTCGGTCAATATACCATTCAATCGTAGGCTTCCAATAAATAGCCTCGACAATACCCTTTATAGCCTCGTAAGTCGGCACTTGGTAGGTGCATAACTCGCCACCGAGTTTGGTAATGGGGTCGGAAAACATTGCGTTTTTCCCCCACAGTCTAAATGTAATACTATTTCTCAATTGATAATTCCTCCCTCAAATTCTAGTGAAACTAAATCTGTCGTAAATCCTA
Organism: Christensenella sp. UBA4651; assembly: GCA_002405615.1. Lineage (GTDB taxonomy): Bacteria > Bacillota > Clostridia > Christensenellales > UBA1242 > UBA7867. Next base: position 6,126 of record DHMD01000058.1, read on the forward strand.
TCTCATCGTCATACACGCCGTCAAAATATAGGATACCGTCCGCTTGTTGCAGGTTTGCGGGCAAATTGCTGCGATAAATATTTACCATAAATCGCTGCATTCCTTTGTCAAATTCGGCGAAACCCGACTTCAATTTCTCAATATATTCCTTACCCTTGCCATACGGCATCAATACACCCACAGTGTCCTCATTGATTACGTGGAAATTCTGAGCAACCGTATCAAATTGATAACCGACTGATAATAATTTGTTTCGTTCGTGTGTCGCCCGAGTATTTGTATCCTGCTCATAGTCCTCAAATTGCGCATAACTCAACAAATCATATGCGTTGGAATTGCTGTTTTGTATTGGATATTTGATTTGATTCAAACTGTTTATCCCGTACACTCTGCGGAAGTACTCCGCTATGGCAGCATCGCCAGTCAAATTGTCTGAATTTAGGTAGTATATCTCATCAAATTTGCCACGCCGTGCCGCTATATCAGGCAAATAGGCTAGGTTTTCTAGTTTTGAATCCAGCGAAACGACATATACTTTGCCCTTTTTCTTGTCGCCATTTTCATCGCACAAATTTCCCTCTCTATTGCAGCGGCCAGCGGATTGTATGATAGACTCAAGCCCCGCACGAGAGCGAATTACGCAGGCAAAATCGAGGTCGACACCAGCCTCAATCAGTTGCGTACTGACGACTATTATTGGCTGACTTTCGCTCAAATCATTTTTTATAGCGTTGATTTTGTCCAACCTATGCTGCGGACACATATTGGTAGACAAGTGGTAACACTTTGCGACATTCTGTGCCTTGATTGTTTCAAAAATCTGCTTTGCGCATTTTTTGGTATTGACTACCAGCAACAAGTTCCCATTTTCTCTAAATTTCTCAATAGCGACCGCTGCAATGGAGTCTATATCCCTCGATTTCTCGCTGTCTACTATGATTTCCGTCCTGTCTAGCAGTTCAAATTTTTCGCTAATTATCGGGGTGGCGGGCAGCAAACTCAAAGCCTTGCTATCACTTTTTTCGACACTGCTACTCCGATAATCTGCTAGGCTAGATAGAGTTGGCTGAGTTGCGGTGCACAATACAATGGTGCAGTTTAGGAAACTTGCCAAGAAATTAACTAACCCATTAAATAACGCAATGCATTTTATCGGGAGCGTTTGAATTTCATCAAAGATGATTACGGAATTTTCTAAATTGTGTAGGCGGCGGTTGTTTTGCGTTCTTCCGCAGTACACACTCTCCAAGAAACTCACCATCGTAGTGAAAACTATCGGCTCGTCCCAAACCGTTATTGCAGGCTCAAATTTGGGGTTCGGCGCAAATTCCACACCGTCTTGCCGCTTTTGATTTACCGCATTGCTATGGCTCTCGACCAGCATATCTTGCAAATTTTTTCTCTGCAAAATCCTACGGATTGCCTCTGCGTTTTGCTCAATTATAGATAAATATGGCACAACATACACGATTTTTTTGGCTTTCCGTTCCGCAATTCTCTGCAATGCGAACCGAAAACTGGAAAAAGTTTTGCCGCCGCCTGTCTGCACATTCAGTTCAAAAATCTGCGAATTATCCTTGGCTTTGTGTATGCAAAAGGAATAGATTTCGTCACGAATTTGCTTCAACGGACTATCGGGACAACTAGCGATATACTCGTCCAGACTGCGTGAAATTTTATCAAAATTTGCGTAATTTTGCTCAATTTTTTGGGATTTTGGGATATATTTTCGTCCCTTGTCAAATAGATATGCGTCCGTTCGGTCAGCGTCAATTAGACAACTATACATATATCGGATAAACAAGCCACCATAAAACTTAAAAGTCTTGCCATTGAAGTTGTGATTTCGGATAAAATTATATATGGTTTCAACGAATTTGTGGCATTCGAAGATAAAATCTTGGCTATTTACTAGACTGTCGATTTTCTCACAAAATTCGTGTCCAAAAGTTAGGACTTGCTGATATTGCGTGCCGTAGTTTTTGTCATTTTGGCATTTGAATTTGGCGCAAAGCAATGCGTCCTCGTAGCCATTTTCGCTCAATATTAGCATATCACGCAGCCCTGTGTGGTGGCACATCGCCGCAAAGGAGCACATATCCAGCACCACTTGCACGCAATATTGCTGCTCATTGTCAGCACTAAAAGAAGGTCCCAAGTTTTGTAAATAAACGCCCGCAGCAGTCGAATGGTCTACCCGCCCCGTGTTTGTGTTTAGCCTATTTTGGAAAGCCTCGCACGCTTTGCCGAGGTCGTGGATATAGCCCAGCAGATACGCTATGTGCGGATATTGCGTACAGAAATCAGAGCAAATACTCCCCACGTTTGACAAATGCTCGTCCAAAGTTTGCTCCCGCGAACAAGTTTCATCAAATCTAGCGAATAGCTGCTCTTTTGTCATATCTACACCACCTATGCTATAATTAGTCAACTTTTAACAGTTTTTGACATAAAAGTCAAGCCTTTGCCCCTGATTTTTTGTTTATAGTATTAAAAAAGCACCTTATGATAGGTGCTTTGATGAAGACTAGCCTAAATTGTCCCAGTCTTTCTTCATCAGGAGCCCACTGCATTGCGACTCTGTCATTTAAGACCTCAAGGGGACATAAACAATATATCATAATGGCTATTTTATGTCAAGAAATTTACCAAAAATAAGGATTAATCCATTAGGGATAAATTTCAAGAAAAAGAAAGACAGGTTACCCTGTCTGCGCTACGTTGGTAGCATAATGTCCACTCCGCCTAATATAGGGGTTGTAACTCGTCGTGTAATATTGCTATTACTGAATATCAGTTTATGCGAAAAAATTGAAATTGTCAATACCTATTACATAATTTTTGTAAATTATTGAATTTTGGAAGTACATAGCACTAAACTTATCTTAACGCCTAAAAATATCGTTAAAAATTTTTTGGTAATGTTGATTATTAGACTTGACTTTTTAATTTTTTTGCGTATAATAATACATGAAAAGTCAATAGTGCTTGCACTACTTGACCTACTTATCGACAGGTAACACTATACGTCGTTACCGACCTGCTAAGGGCTTGACCCTTAGTTTTTTTATTAATTTAACAAAAACCCCAAAATTTTTTTATTTACGCAGCAATATTTATATTATTGTTAAGGATAAATTTTAATAAGACAAAAACGATGTCGAGTTATGTAATTGCTACATAGATACTCGATATTATAATATACTTTAATAATCTAACGAGATTAATAAAAAGAAAAACACCACTTGCTTGAAGTGATGTTTACAAAGACTAGCCTAAATTGTCCCAGACTTCTTTGTATGAAACCTACGAATTGCGGTTTTATCCGTTTAGGACCTCGAGGGGACATAAATAGTGTAACATAAATGAGCCTCTATGTCAAGAAAACCCATCAAATATAGATTATTCAGTATAAAAAAGTAACTTTCTAATAAAAAGGATAAGAAACGAATTTCTTGTCCAAGCAACGACTAAAGCGTGTTGCGTGTCGATTAATAGGTCAAGCAGTGCAAGCACTATTGACTTGTCGTTTATTATTTTACACAAAAAATTAAAATAGTCAATAAAATAAGCAATAATAATTGGAATTTTATACAAATTTGCGAATATTTTTGTTAAAGACTAAAGCCAAATGGTAAAATTAAATGCGAAATAAAAGTTACATAAACTTTTTATATCATTGCTTGATGGCTTTTATCACTTATTCCGGTTCGGGCTTAATGCACGAATAGATATCTGCGAAATACGTCAATAGAATATCGCAAAATCATTGAAGTCAAGGAAATTTTTGATAAGTGATTTGAAAATAAAAAAGCAAACCGAAGTTTGCTTGCGAACATTTAAGTTCCATAGTACTAAATGTTACCACTTAGCCTAGTTTGATAGGAATTACCTACCATCTATTATTATACGCAAAAAAATTAAAAAGTCAACACTTTTTGCAAAACTTACAAAATTTAATCAAATAATCAAATCTGTAACAGCAATTTAATGTATAAAAAACGATAAGCAGAAGACTTTGATTTTTGGGTATCGGCTGCGTTTTGCAAGAGATAAAAAAGTGCCACAGCGCCTATGTTGTAGTGCCTTGGTCTGTGGAGGGCTACGAGGTTGCTTGCCGAGCCAATCACTCTTAGTCATTATTATGTTATAACAGTTCAATGGAGTCAACACCTAAAATGCGTGAATATTGAAAATCGGTATTACCCTATTGTTCAGAAATGGTATCAAAAATATTCTTAATAAAGCACAAAATTATGCCCTAATGTGCTATTCCCCCCCCTAAAAAAACAAATAATAGGTTTGAAACTTATATTGTAAGTCAGACGGGGTTGAAATGCCCAATTAGGTTTGTATGATGTTAGGGGGTTATAAAATGAAAAAGACAGGCTTTTGCCTATCTTTATATTCCTTTAGGGTTTTAACCTTTCGGATGACTGCAATCTGTGTATTACTACCAGACGCTTGATATTACCATTATACTCAAAAAAAATTAAAAAGTCAACAGTAACTACAAAAAAATTCAAACAAGCAAGAGCGCCGATGATTGAGACGGTACACATTACCCTCGATCGCAGCCTTCTTGGTGAATTATATGATATTAAAACTTTCTCGGATTTCGCCAAACCAAAAAATAGTTCTATTCCTTATTAGAATTACATGATACTAAAACTGTTCAATTTCTCCTTTTATTATTTCAATTGTTTTATTCCTTATTAGAATTACATGATACTAAAACAGCCTTGTATTTTTCATACAAAACTGATGAGTTTTATTCCTTATTAGAATTACATGATACTAAAACACTTGTATTACATTCAGTCTCTTGCTGTGGTTTTATTCCTTATTAGAATTACATGATACTAAAACAGCGTCAACTTAACTGTGGAGGGTTACGAGGTTTTATTCCTTATTAGAATTACATGATACTAAAACGCTGTGAAATTTGTAGCAAAAACAAAAGAGTTTTATTCCTTATTAGAATTACATGATACTAAAACTCGTCCACATTCCAAAATTATAAAGGGAATGTTTTATTCCTTATTAGAATTACATGATACTAAAACCTATCCAAAGCATTAGCAAGCATTAAAATGTTTTATTCCTTATTAGAATTACATGATACTAAAACAAAGATATAGTGATGATTGGTAGATTGCAGGTTTTATTCCTTATTAGAATTACATGATACTAAAACACTCGGATATTCATCGCCTAAAAAGTTAAAGTTTTATTCCTTATTAGAATTACATGATACTAAAAC
>DHMD01000058.1:11449-11602 GCA_002405615.1 Christensenella sp. UBA4651
AGAATTACATGATACTAAAACTTAGATGTGCTGTTGAAATAGTCTTGACAAGTTTTATTCCTTATTAGAATTACATGATACTAAAACTGCGGACCTTGAATATACCCCAAATCAATCGTTTTATTCCTTATTAGAATTACATGATACTAAAAC
>DHMD01000058.1:11708-20165 GCA_002405615.1 Christensenella sp. UBA4651
TAGAATTACATGATACTAAAACGTACTAATAGTATGGTAATCGCATTCAAACGTTTTATTCCTTATTAGAATTACATGATACTAAAACGGGATACCAGCCCAGAAATTCTCAAAAAACAGTTTTATTCCTTATTAGAATTACATGATACTAAAACCTCAAATTCATGCGATTTTGTATCATTTGGATAGAATTTTTATAATTCTAAAGGAATTGATTCATACAAATCATCATCTATCGACAATTTCCACTCGTTTGCTAGAAGTTGTGGCGATATTGAGGATTCTATAAGCAATACTCTCAAATCTAGGATAAAAATTAGGTCATATATTTGCTTTAAATCTGAATCATTAAAATATTTTTTCAGGTCAACAAAAATGATAAGGTCTGCAATTTTTAACAATTTTACTGCTTTGATGTAATTTAGCAAGCTTACCAAAAAGCCTTCTTCGCTTTTGCAGTCTAATCTAAAATTGAAATCCTTTATCAAATCTAGTATTTCGGGCTCATTATAGCACAAATTAAACTGAATGTCACCCAAAAAATTAAAGATTTTTGATTTTATTTGAGTCATTTCATCAAAAATAAGTCTATAATCTTCTTGATTCTTTTCTAATTCTGCTAAAATATATTTATTTAATTTAGTTTGCGAAGCGGACAAATCCAAATTTATTACATCGGTAACCAATTCAAATTTGTTGAGTGTTTCGATTGAGTTATTTTGCTCCACAACAATCGACATATCGGCTTGTAATCCATTATACAGCTTGTACAACCCAAAAACAACATCACGCAATAGACTTTTGTTACCAATTTCCAGAACACTAATGATACCCTGTCTAAATTCCACAGGATTTTCTATACCAAAAAATCTTAACTTCATTAGTACACCACAAACCTTTTATCTGAATCCTCTATCACGCTTTTTGATTCTCCAGCAACAAATTCAATGTTTGCAAATTGCTTTTCGGTAACCAACAACAACTGAACTAAGCCCTTGGGTGGTGCATTCTTTCTAATTCGCTCCTTTAACAAACTCGCCATAGTACCATTTAACAGAATTTTTGTATACACGGATTCCTGCATCATCGCAAAACCCTCTTTAATCAAAAATCGTCTAAATTGGTTGTAATTTTGCAGGTCTTTCTTTGTAAATGTAGGCAAATCAAAAAATACTATTAATCTCATAAATCTATACCCCGTATTCATATGCTTGATACTCCACAATTCTATTATCATCAATCGCTCTCAATGCGTTAATTACAAAAATATTTATTGCATTGGTCAAAATCATATTTTTATCACAATAATTTATGTTTTTGTTGAGCAATTGAACCAAATCACGCTTGTAATCAGAGTCAAATATACGCTCACGATTTTCGTATACATACTCATCAATAATTACTCTAAAAGGTTCCATTAGGTCGCAACCTAAATTAAAGAAATTGTACTCATTTTTATGTTTAATTCCCAGTTGATTTGCATATCCCAAACTTGATATTGCACGATTAAACGCAGACAATATGATTGTATAGCCATAATCGAGAGCCATATTTATATCACAGACTTTGTCCCGTGAAAAGTCCAAGCCGAAGAGGCTATTAAAATATACTTTTGCCGAATGCCCTTCTCGATTTGTTTCATCATCCAACTCCACTTCACCCAAATATTGCAAAAGCATATTAAATCTATCAAGGCCAAAATGCTCTAATAATCTGGCTTGATTTAGAATTTTGTTTGAAACGATTTTTGTCCAAAGCGATTTTTTGCCAAAATCATCCCATTTCACCTGATTTAGAAATTTCTTGGAAGTATTATAATTTGCATAATATGAAACCATTTCTGCTGTCGGATTATGCCTTTCATCACAGATAATAAGTTTAATTTTATTTGCAGATAATTGGGCTAACAAATATGCTGAAATTTGCACCATTGTTGACTCCACGATTATAGTGTGTATTTCACTCAAATGCACCATATTCACTGTTTCGCCTTGAATAACCAAAAAGTTGTCCTTGTATGACAACTTTGATTTTTGAGTAATTAAAACAGTCCTAAAACTCATATTTTACCTATTTTTTTGTATTTTTTATTATTTTTTCTTTTTTGCTATAAATGCCTGTTATAGAGTTGTGAATGATGTATGTGTTTTCCCAATCCTTTATTGAAACAGTAATCCTACCATATTCCCCACTCAATTTTGTGTTTTGCGTAGAATAATCCTTAAAAGATGCTCGAGCACCGTTACACTGTGTAACTTTTAGTAAATCTGGAATTATAGCCAACATCTTATTCAAATCAGCATTTTCTGACAGCATTTCATCAAAATATGGCTCAAAAACATCAGCATAATCTTTGCGAATGTACTTGCTCCTTAAATGCCCAATATACTCCGTTTTGAATCGACTAACACAATCCAAAACATAACTTTCTGCATATTGCTTTTGTTTTTGTATAGTTAGAAGTTCTTTTTCATCTTTTGATAGTATTGGGTAAGTCCCGTCATCTAGCCACCTCATATAATTTACGAATTTTTTGTTTCCATCAAAATATTTGAACACAAGATATGTAAACTTGTACAATTCTTTGTTCCTACGAGAAAATTTAAGTTGGTTTGCACAATATTTATCGCTTATTCCAGAAATTATTGCTTTACCAAAAGTTTCTTCTTCTAATACGGCATATTGGGGAATGAATCTTACAATTTTGTGATTTGGATAATTAAGTTGCAGATACTCTTTTACGGACATTGTGCTTGTAGGACATATAATCATTGTTGGAATGCCAATAAATTCATATCTAAAACCCTTATTGGTTTGTTTTTGCAATACTGCAAAAATAGAAGGATTTATAGATGAATAGCCACCATATATTGCCGGATCTAATTCTTTACCGAATTTCTTTTTTCCGAGTGTAACCATACTCGACTTATAATTTTCACCCCAAGCCTTAGCATTTTTTACATTTTTATATTTAGTTTGGTCGTAAAACTCGCCAGTTGGTTTAGAATTAATTTTCTTCGTGAAAAAGCAGTCTGCAGAATAATAATTTCGGTCAAAATTATTAAGTACCATTTTTGTAGTTAAATTATCATCATCTTTCCATTCAACGCCATTATCCGCATTTTGTTTTAAGCACCAAAGAAGTAACCCATTTTGAGAACTTTTTGCTGATTTTGCATTATAAAACAATCCAGAAGTATGCAAACTTTCAACATTATCTAATGTCCATTTGTTAAGCAGATAATTTCCCATTATTGTAGTTATGTATGCATCTTTTGCGTGATGTAAGTCATTGATAGCCCTACCACCTTCGCCTTTTGGATAACCAAACTGTTTCCTAAATTCACTATTCAGTCCAGCTTTTATAGAATAAATATGTGTTTCTTCCTTTTTGTTCTTGAAATAAGAGTCTAACAATATTGCGGTATTCTTGACAATTTGGCTAGTTTCTACAATTTGTCTCTTGATAAAACCTGCTTTATCCCTATCTGTCAATTCTGTTCTTGCTAATCTCATATATTTTTCGTTACTCAAAAATTTTAATGTTTTTAATGATTGCCATAATTTATATTGTTTGAATTTGTTTGGAACAACCTCGCTATCTTGCTTCTCTTGGTTTGCGTATTTTTTGACCAAAGCTTTATTCTCGAAACTATTATCAGTAATTAAACTACGAGGAACAATATGGTCAACTTCGTATTCATTCAACCTGTCTAGATACAGTGGTTCACCTGTATACATACACTTACCTGCCTGCAAATAGTAGAGAACTACTTTTTCATTATCAAAATCCTTCGCCTTGTCTGCGTCTTTCAAATTGTTTAAGTTGGATTTTAGCTCATTATTGTCACTTATTAACTGCTTATATAAATCTTGTGCAGATTTTAGTGCTTCATCATATTTCTTTTTAAGTTGTTTTTGTCTACTTGTAGAAATCTTTCCCTTTTTAGACTTATCTTCACCACGAGCGAACTCAATAAACATATTTTGCGGAGCATGCCCCATAACACTGACGAGTTCTTCTGCAACTTTGAATGCCTGAGTAATTCCCCTCTTTACACTAGGAGAACAAGCTAGCTCTTCAATTTTTTCGGCAATACTAGTTGAGCATTTTTCTAATTCTTGTTTCACTTGAGAATCAAAGCCATATCTTTGATCCGAATATATTGACATAAAATTCTTACGCTCTTTGTCCATTAATTCCAGAATAGTGAGATGTTGAGTATCCTGAGATTTTATGCCATAAATTAACTTTTTGCTCAAATTTCCCCAGCCCGTATATTTTAACGCACAAAGTTCGTTAATTTGCTTATCAGTTAAATCATATTTATGCAAAGATTCTCCGAGGCTCTTTTTGCTTTCTCCAAAAATAGTGATATCACGAATAATATTCTCACACATTTCCGCTTTTTCACTACACAAAAACTCCATAATAGTATTGGCGGACAGCTCCATCTTTCCACATACAATTCTAGCCATATCCCTTATCGGTTTTAGGTTTGAGTTTAATTTTTCACTATCAGCCAATCCTCTTATAGAAACATTTTCATAATAATGTGATAACAAATTCAATAAATCCTTCTGTTTGTATGTATTTGTTTCCAGCAATCTATTAATCACATCATCAAAATATCCCATACCACTTTGATTTGATAATTTTGATAATTTTTCTGGCTTATTATTGATAATGACGCTAATATTTGCTAGTTCGTTCAACACATTAAAATAACTATAAAACATTGAGTTTTTTGGTAATGCTTTTTCGCCAATCATATACGAACAAGTACCAGTCATACGCTCTATAAACTCTGTGCGAGTCTTTTCAAAATCAATTGCATTATCATAATTAAAAGGAGTAATAGGTTCGTTTTCAAACCCCTCTTTTCGAACCAGCCAACCAAAGTTCTGTTGGTTTTTGTCCTTGCGAATGCCTAATGGGCCTACAAAATAATCAATTTTGAAATTAAATAAGTCTTTGATTTTGTTTTGAGTCTCTCCATTCAAGAAATCACTCCAAGTTTGACCCTGATTCTTGAGTATTTTATTCAATTCTGCTTCATGGGCTTGTTTAGGGAAAATTCCATTACCCGCAACTCTTGGTCGCTGCAAAAAGCCGAGCTCAGCCTCTTTTTGTCTATCAAAATCTGTTAGTTCGATATCAGTAAAAATTGTTTCTTTGTCTTCTTCGACCAACTTTGAACCCATACAAATTAGGATTTTTTTGGCTTTTTGAGCAAAACTTTGATTATCATCCAAACAAATGCCTCCATTGATAATTGGTTCTTTATTATTTATGATTACTTTTTCAATAAATTCTTTGAAATTCTTTTCTTCACAAGAATTTGCTGAATAAGTATAGCGCGCATAATTATCAACTGTTTTTAGGTCGCGGAAAAATTTGCGATATTCTGGATGCATACGCCCATTTTGTTTGGGATAAATTGCCAAAAATACAGATTTTAGGTCTTTTAGTTGTTGTTTGTAGCGGTTATACCTTTCAATCATTACTTCCGAAATGTAAGTTTTACCTCGCATAATTCGATCATACTCAATATTTGAGTAAAGGTTTTTTGCATTTGTCAAAAATTCAGTGAAATCATTCGCACTTGCAATTTTTTCATCAGCATCAGCGCTGGATAAATCATAATCTGTTTTATCTTCACAATTATTAGGGAAAATATTACTGAGGCCAAACTTATACCCAACTAGCATTTTGAAAATCTCAACGATTTCCTTATTATCTTTTTTGCAGTCAAAATCTGATTCAATTTTTGTCTTTTGCTCTTTTTTGCTCAAAGCATTGTCCTGCAAAATAGCCAAAAATTGTTCTGCGTTAGTGTTAAGTTTGTATATCCACTTGCATTCTGAAAATTCATCAATTTCATTTATGTCAATATCCAGAATATCACAAGCCGAATTTAACATTTGACTCAACAAGTCCAATAAGTCAACTTTTTCTCCTTGCGTAGCCATATCCTCATTGATAAAATTGCCACGATTTTTCAGAATATGATGCACTGCCAAATAGATTAGTTTAGGGTCAAATTGCCAATTAGGATGAGCCATTATGTCCATACGCAAATGATAAATGGTTGGATATAGCTTATAAAAATCTGAATCACTCGAAATCGTGATTCTTTCGCCATTATCTTTTGTTATGGTACATTCGCAGGCTTCATCAAACAAAATGTCTTTGTTTCTCAAACTGCGGTCGCCTTTTTGCAAGAAACTCTCCTGCATTCTAACAAAAAAGTTTTCATCACCAATAAAATCTGCAAAAATTTTGTTTAGCATAGCAATGCGAATCCTGCGGCGTAATAATCTTCTCCTGGCTCCACGAAATTTGCGTCTCTTTTCTGCTGTTTCACGAGTGTCAAACAAACGACTACCCCACAAGTGCTTTTTGCAACGTTTGACCAAATTCATATTATCATCAACGACCGCCCAGCCTACCGAGTTTGTCCCGATGTCCAACCCAATACTATAATTGGTTTTCTTCAATCTTTCTTTTGTACTTTCTTTAGCCATTTGCTTGACATTACCTCCGAAATGTTGTAATATAGGTTTGAGTGGAAACACTCGAATTACATGATAGAGTTAAAATAAATTTACACTCATCACGGGTTAGGTTTGAACCTAACTTCGCTAGGTCTTAGCCTTTGGGCGGACCTTTTTTGTTTTCCATCGAAACCATTATATCATAATTCCGTAAAAAAGACTCAAAAAATTGTAAAAAAATTGTTAATTTATTAATTATAATCTCAATTTTCTATCTTCTGCAGTGAATGATTTTTAGCGGAGTATTGAGAGCAAATTGGGCGGTTTGCAATAGTTCGATGAGGCTTCGTTTGTTAGAAATTATAGGCTTAAGCAAGGCAATCCCGCAACAAGCAAAGCCGCAGGGATAGTCATAAATTAGGTCATTCAGAGTTGTTTTATGGTGGCAACACGGAGTGATTATTTGGAGCGATTCAAAATTCAAGTCGCTCGCAGCACTCATAGCATCGCCCCACCACCCGAAGTCGATAGTCATAGCGCAACAAGGACATTTTATGCTGGTGAAATTTTGCCCGCAATCAACGAATTGCGGCACTTGCTGGCTGAAAAATGATATTTCGTCCGCTTCCGATTTTGATTTTAGAGTTTTTACCGCAGATTTTAATGCAGCTGGATTGATTTTTTCAAAAGGGTTTTGAGGGATAATTGAAATGACTTTGTCAGACATTAATAACTCCTTTTTCGCGGGCTTTTTGAATTGCTCGTTAAGCAACTCTTCCTTTGCTCACTATAATGCAAAATTGATTGTACTATACATTAACACAAAAATCAAATTTTTGTAATAGAATCGGCTAAAATTGCAAATTTTTTAATATAAATTGACCTGCATAGCCAAAAATCTTTATTTGAAAAAAGATTTTGTCTGATAATAATTTCTTTTTGTCCTATTTACAAAATCTCAACTTTCGCCTGACTGCCAATCATAAAAATACAATGATAATGCGAAGTTGTAAAAATTCGTAAATTTTTCATTAATTTTTTTGTTGACAACAGCCGGCAATTATGCTATAATCGAATTATCTTAACTAAGGAGAGTGTTTTTCCGCTCGAATTTTTAAGTCTTTGGAGAGGTACCCAAGAGGCCGAAGGGACGTCCCTGCTAAGGACGCAGTACGGGAAACCGTAGCGAGGGTTCAAATCCCTCCCTCTCCGCCAAGAGCGGCAATGTTTGAACCCAGACACGGTATATTATATATTCGTGAAAGGAATCGCTGGCATTGTTGTAAAAAGAAAAGACCGTTGAGTCGGGCTTTTCTTTTTTATGTTTACAGAAGCGGGCGAAGCTGACTACGTGTTTTTTGCTAATTTTTTGATATAAGTATTGACATACAGTATAATATATGCTATACTCAAAATTAAGGAGGGGAGACCTTGCGCTTGATTAAGTTCGTGCATTGAACGGCGCAAATTATGTTTGTGTTCCGAAGTTCCCCGGAAATACAGCAGGTTTTATGACCTGTTGTATTTTTTTATTCCCGTATGAATCTGCGCTTTATTCAAATCTCTTGCACTCACTCTAAATTCAGGCTCTTGCTTAAACACATCATCATCAGTTATTTCCAAAGGTTGATTTTTGATGAGGTTCTTAGCAAAAGTGCTTTTGTCAACACCTGTCCTTTTTGTTAATCCTGGATAGTTCTGGTTAATTTCCACAAGGTAAGGGTCAGCATTTTTACCATTTTCATCAAAAATTTTAATGCTTTTTAGTTTTCCTACCCTCACAATATCGCCTCGTTGTTTTAATACTATGTATCTGCGGGTTCTCTTTGTGTCAGGGTCAATAAACATTGTTTGCCCAATAAAGACACTCCCTACTGCATTATTTTTATTAGGTTTAGTTATAGTTGTTGAAGCGCTTTTTTTAACCGAATTCTTGTGAGTTCTCCTTTTTCGAATTTT
>DHMD01000030.1:0-7971 GCA_002405615.1 Christensenella sp. UBA4651
TATATATTATATGTGAGCAGATTACGCAACAAACTCTACATTACGCTTTAGCAAAAACAGCACAAACGATTTTGCCTCGAACCTCAGCAAGCGGAATATCTACAACATCGGTTTTATAACTCGTAGACATAGCCCCACTAATCATCCAGCCAACAAATTTGAACCCGTCAGCAGCAACCGCAGTCAGATGTGCGTACGCCACGCCACTCTTGATTGTCATCATATAGCTAGCATAACCGAAACCGCTCTCCACACTCTCATCTTGACACGCTATTTGCACATATACATCATCTGTTTTACTACTTGCTTTCTTAAACACTGCGGTGTATTTATCATCTGATACGGCATAAAACACCACATCGTGTGCCGTATTACCGTCAAATTCTGCACCATTTTTGAGCCAACCAACAAATACAAAATTACCCTTCGCATACGCACGCAAAGTAACCTTGTCGCCGTAATAGTAATCGCCAGCACCACGCAATACACCTACTGCCTCAACGAAATTTGCGTCCGTAGTAATTTTTTGTGCGCGAGGAGTCCAAACAGCATACATTACAACATTTGCACCTTTTGTTGAGGTCAAGTTAGAAACTTTTGCTTGGTCAGCATATTGCACCTTGTTTACCGTCATAGTCGTACGAGGAGTAGTAGTCCACCCCGCAAAAGTCTGACCAGTTTTAACCATAGTTGACCTGTGAGCAGTCAAATTTTCTGCCCTATCATAATGCAACTCTTGAATAGCAACGCCAGTCATAATCATTAGGTCGCACCACTCTTTGCTAGGCTCATTGCCAGCCCCGAAAATCGCCGTTAGGTCATATATCATAAAGTCATCTAGCCACAACTCGCCCGCCTTGCTCAAATTGTTAAAGTCAATCCTAAATTTTGTCGAAGCAGTCAAGGCATTTTGACTCCTGTCGCCATAGAAACTATACATATTCCACTGATTGGCAGCCCTGAGTGGCAAATACTTGACAGGCCCGAAACAAGGCTCCTCAACGGGCCAATAAACCTGACAAGAACTGTTAGGAATCAACGCTTCTTGGTAACCCCAAAATTGAATATAGAAAATGTGCGATTTGTTTGAGGCGTTTATCGTGTACGCCTCGCTGGTATATGCATAAAACTCACGAGAGGCTGTTGTCGCAGTAATCTTGTACGAATAATTACCCGAACGCACATGCTTTGTGTCGTACTCTCCATCTGCCCAACCAGAGTTCTCATACCCACCGACCACAGGCGACAAGAGTCCTGCGAACCCGCTTTCGTCCATTACTACATTGTAATTATTTGCCAGCCACCTAGCGTATATGGTGTGATTCCCTGCAGTTGTTACAATCGTGTCAGCAGTAACGAGGTCGCCGAGCCAACACTCTATTATCGTGATATCAGTCATATTTGCAGCACTTTCAAAGTCTACGAAACGGTAATCTTTATCATAATTGTAATCACCACGCTTGCTAATGTGGTCGCTAATCAATTTGTAGTCAATAACAATCGTACTCAGCCCAGCATTATCTGTCGATACATAATACAAATCTGATGTCATATCAAAGTCGTTAAACTGGACTCTGCCAAATTCGCCTTTGAATGTAATTACCAAGTGGAAATATCTATTCAAGTCGCCAGCGTTGGTAAAAGCCCAAATAGCATTATCAGCCAACTCAATTCTTTTTGATACATCCCTGTCATTGAGAGTCGATTTTAGAGTGTTGCGTGTGTACCAATTATCAAAAACAGACCCCGTACGAGTAGGTGTTGCCAAGGCCCCGTAGGCTGAATTGTAGGTTACACTCTTGTTCGTTGGAGTTACACTACCGCCATTAGGATTGTAGGTCAAGGTATAGCTAGCAGCAGTCCATTTGGCATACAGCGTCAAGGCAGTCGTCAATGTATAATTTTTTGCACTCGCACCACTTGCAGTATAATACTGCGTACCGCCGCCATTTACTGCCGTATAGTAGCCACCGAAATTATAACCAGTTTTTGCGGGAATTGTTATGCTAGGCATTGCTGCATTATATGTCGCCGAAACGCTAGTACTTCCCGCCGTTATCGCACCTTGGTTATCGAGAGTTACCTTGTATGTATTTGCCGTCCATTTTGCATAAAGGGTTGTATCCCCTGTAAATATTGAGGCGGAAATCGCTGATGTACCATCTACATTATAGATTTTTGTACCACCACCGTTGACAGCTGTGTAGTAGCCACCGAAAGTGTAACCCGTTTTAGTTGGGGCAGTAACATTAGGCAATGTGTTTCCCTCGATTACTGACGATAAACTATCCGTACCACCTGAGCCGCCTTGTTTGTCAAAAGTGATATCACAGAGTATTACAGAATGCGAAACAGCTGAACCAAGGTTAAGGAGAAGTGCAGGACGCACACCACGGCTAGTACCTATAGGAGAGTTGATATAGTCGGTACCGTTTGGAATAAGACCGTAATTACCACCTGGGCTATCATAGGTTACCGTCCGAGTTCTAGAATAAACATACGCCTTATCGGTGTAACTTGACTGTGCTGTACCGAGAGTGCTAGATGCGAATTCGGTCGTTGTACTACCATCACGTGTGGTACGCTCTGCGGTATTGGTTTCCCATAGCCCAGTAAATTGATAATTATTGGTATCATCCTTGTATCCAGTTTCTGTAAGACTTGGCAACCAAAGATAGTCTCCACCCCAATTGGTATAGCCTGTCTTGCCTGCGTAGTTAGCGTTATACCATGAGCCTGTGCCTGTTTCATTGTACAATGAGCCGTTATTACAATCATAATACCAGTTAAACATAGTTTTTGTCGACTGAAAGGTCTTCATCCACGGCATTTTGTCTGGGGTTGTTATATAGTTTGTTAGTCCAAAAGTTGACATTGTATACAAGGCAAATGGGTGCGAGGTTGATTGAGCCGTTCCATCTATTAGAGTGCTGCTGTTAGTTGCATATTTGCGATTGTTGGGGTTATTTAGCGCTTCTACTCGAATGTAACTTGTGCCGTACATATTACTAGGATATGAACTAGTTGAGTCACTCCACCAGTCCGCAGACCAATCGCTGTACAAGCCACCATCACAAAAACCGTGGTATTTACCTAAATTTTCGTTTCTGCCACTCCATGCGTCTTGATGGTTATTACTTAACCACAGTGTAGCAATAAGGTTATTTGAGGTGTCGTCTGTGGATATGTATGTTACTATCCAATCAAGTCCGCCCAAACGGACTACTATGCTTTGGTCGGCGGTCTTGTTATATGTTTTTTCTCGCAAGTCCTTTGCCGTTATCGGGGTCGAGGCTACAGTACTAATTAGGCTGGTGATTTGTTCGGAGGCATCGCCATCAGAACCATAAATCATATTTATGAGTGTCCTAACATTGGTGCTAAAAGGGTTATCGCCCGTGGCGGTCGTTGAGTCTCTCAATAATTCGCCGACCTGCTTGTAAGTTGTGTGATTCGAGCTAAATGCGTACGCTGGCTTGATAACCGTGTAATACAATGTAAAAAAAGCACCGACTACAAATATCGCCGCTAATACACTGCATAGTATCAGCACTTTTTTCTTTGCTAATTGCATATCCTTTACCTCGAATTGTTTTTTTGTTGTTTTTGAGTTCGCTTTGAACCTATTTTATTATTTGGGGGTCGCTCCGCTCACAGGTCCTTCGACTACAACTCTGCGAGGGCGGGCTCAGGACGACAACCAACCGAAAGGCAGAGACGCTGGCGTATATGCACGAGGGCGGGCGTATGCGGCGTAGTCCGAATACAGATAGCTACTGCATACACGCTAGTGTATAATGCCGAACAGGCATTGTAGGGGCGTCAGCCAACACGCAGCAGCCGAGCAAGAGCCAGAGGTACTCGCAATTCTAAAGCTGCGAGGTGCGTATGCCACCTGTTGTCATACAACGGAGTCTTGACAAGTGCGGTAGTACTGCACACTGTAGTGTGCGCAAGTCCGCTAGGGCTTGCGTCAGGACGATAAGAAGAGAGAATTTACCAACAACCTAAAACTCATCTATCATCTGCATTCTGCGCAAATACTTGCCGCCCAAGGTTTCGGTATTCAGAAAAGCTCGAACCATACGCTTTGCTCGACAAGGGCGAGTGCGTCTACCTGCCAGCACCAGCACATTTGCGTCATTGTGCTGACGAGCGAGATGGACAACATCGACACTATCGCAGAGTGCGGCACGAATACCCGCCTCACGATTTGCACAGATACTCATACCAATTCCAGAGCCACATATCAATATACCACGGTTAGCCTCATTCTCCCTCACTAATTGAGTAAGTTTACGAGAATACACAGGGAAATCGACACTTTCGATAGAGTTTGTGCCCAAGTCGATAAATTCAACGCCCTCTTTCCTCAAAAACTCCACCAATTTGGTTTTGAGAGGGAAACCCGCATGGTCGCTAGCAATATATAGCATAAATCCTCCTTTATGACAAAAAACCGCAAGTAAAGCAAGCGGTTTTTTGTAAATCAATCAATTATTCTTCTTCTGTTCCGAGAGTTTGTTTTTTGTCCTTGGCCTTGAAATTGGCCTTAACCTTATTACCCTTGTGGTCGGTTGGTTCTACCACGATTTTACGAACTGGGATAGGTTGAACATTGACTCTCTGTTGCTTCCTAGTTGGAACAGGAGCGATTTCATCACGCAAAGCATTGCGTTTGCTAACTTTCTTGATAATCTCGCTGTCGTCCTTACCGCCAATCAAAGCACGGGTGTGGATAGGCTGTGCCTCTTTTGACTTGATGTATGCAATCGCACCATAAACCATTACAACAGCAAATATAGCGCTGCCCAAAATCACGATAATGATATTCCAGTCAAAATTCTTTTTGAACAATGCCTGTACACGCACATCACCGTTTAGCGAGATGTTGAGTTTGGTTGACGTACTAATCATCACATTATCAATCATCCAGCCAACGAATGAGCAGTTGTTTGCGCTGACAGCCTCCAAAGTGATATTTTCCTTGAATCGACCGCTTGTACTACCGATAACTTGACCCAAAGAACTGTCATTTGTAGAATAGTCAATCACATAAACTTGCTCAAATACTGCGGTTAGCAGAACATCGCTATTCAGCATAGTGAATCTATATTCTGCGTCTGTACTGATAGGCAAGCCGCCCTCGTTCCACGATACGAACCTGTACCCTTTCTTGGCAGTGGCGTTCAACACAACGGTATCGCCTACTACCTTTTTGCCCGCGCCTGTAACTTCGCCTTGTTCGTCCTCAACGATTACAGACACAGTTTTGACCATAACAAACACCGCTCTGATTTGCGCTTCCTTTGTTACGGTGAAAGAGTAGACAGAACTGCTGGTGAGCAAGTTGCCATTACCATCTCTCCATTCAACGAATTGGTAACCATCATAAGCGTTTGCAACGAGGCTAACAGTTTCGCCATAGTTTGCAAAACTAGACGCCAAGCCTCTGACACTGCCCACTGAATCAGTAGGGGTCGTAGCAGAAGTGATAGGATTCAATTCGTAGCAATCGATAGAGATAGCAATCAGCGCAGGCTTGAACACTGCCTCTACCAAGATGTCCTCACCGTTGACTTTGAGCGAGAACGCTCTCTCGGCGGTGATAGACTTGCCATTCACTTGCCAATAAGCGAACGCATACATAGAATTACGCCCATTCTTGACGAAGTACTGGTCATTTATGTTAAACTCAACAATATCGCCGTAATTTACCGTCAAAGGCGACATATTAACCACATATTGGTAAACAACACCATTTCGGTGGATTGAGTACCATTCGCCAGCACCAGAGTCGCCAACTTGACCAAATGAAATTTGAGAAGTTTTGATACCCAAGTTGATAACTATATCAAAGTTCTCGGTAATGTTGTTCCAGCCCCAGTATGTGGAAATGTTAGAGTTTCTCACACCGTTTATTGTCCAAGAAGTGATAACGAACATTTCTGGGAGGTCAACATTGATACCAAAAGTCGAACCGTAGTAGTAGCTGCCCGCACCACGGATACAACTATCATCGGCATAGTAGTTGTAGACATCGTTGTATGCAAAGTTCGCTACAACGGTAAAACTTTTTTTGGAAATTGTAACTTTGATATCCGTATTGCCAGTAATTTTGCAAACATAAACTCCATCGCTCAACGCAACCAAATCCACATTGTTTGCGGTAACGCTCTGGATTTCGTAACCCTCTTCCAAATTGACTTTGAATTCAAATTCCTTGTTAAATAGCGCAGTATTTGTTCTGTTGAGAACACTACTTTGCGAATTTACCTCAATAACATCAGTAGCGGTACTAATAACATTGGTAGAAACAACGCTCAAATTTACATCGTACTCGCATTCTCTGAAATTAGCAGAAACGGTAACATTGCCAGTCAAAGCAGAGAAGATTATACGACTATTCTCGGCGTCCCAACTAGCGTTAGGGAATGCTAGCGGCGCAGATTCACCCACGGTATAAGAATTGCCATTGATGATTACTGAATTAAAATAATATCCGTTGTTAGCCAAAACGCTAACATATACTGGCTCGTCAAAATCAAATTCATTGTCTGCCAAAGAGATACCTTCGGAATCTTTGAGTGAGATTGAACCTGCTTCGACATTAAATGCCTCAATAGAAAGCGTATAGGTTATTTTCTTGAAGTTTGCCATAAAGTAGATTTGTTGTCCGTCCTCAACGTCAGGGATAACAAAGTCGATACTGTCCTCACGCTCGCCCGCCTCAGTAATGTCTATCCAAGCAGCATTTACAGGAGTCGCACCAGCATCTACTACCTGATATTGCCAGCCTGCAAACTTGTAATTTGCGGCAATACCGATAGGGTCAATTGTCAAGTAGACAGTTTGATGATAAGAAATATCATCACCATTGTGCAAAATTACGCCTGCATTATTTTTGACTGCTGCTGCGGTAGCGCAATCTGCCCTATTTGACTGAATAGCGATTTTGTAGGTTTCTGGCTCCAAATTAGCCACCACGCTCAACGCTGCGATATTATCAGCCTCGGCACCCTCACCGATTTTTCTAATATAACTAGCAGTATCCAGTGTAGCAATACCATTCTCATAAGTTACAAAATTCTCATCTGTTGCGGGGGTAGCAAAACTAATGAGTTTGTAACCAGCGGCAGGAGTTACCCCCAAAGCGATAGGAGCGCCAAATTTTACCTTCTGTCCAGCGTCTAATGTTGTTTCGCCTGATTTGATAATCAAACCATTTTCACCGACACGACTCAAATCGTTGGCTGTCAGAGAAACCTCGTATTCCCTTTCTACAAAGTTTGCCACAAAAATCTTGTCAATGTCAGAATATGATGTTGTGGTGGTTTCACGAGAAGCATTGATTGCTGCACTGCTAGTACCATTTGCAAAAGACCTCTCAAATGCAGCGACTGACCAACGGTAGAACTTGTACGAATAGTCTGCGTCCGATTTCGGAGCGATATTTGAGTGTAGGAAAATCGTGTTGTCAGAAATCATACGGGTAAAGAACTTGTTACCCACACGCAAACAACAGTTGTCATCATCGATAACATTAACGATATCATCACTCTCAATTTGTCCCTCATCAGTTACTGTAACGCTACTATCCTCGTTGGTAGTTAGGCTTACTTGACGAGAGTCAAACTCAATTCTAACCAACTGTTGAGTGTCTTTCAAAAAAGGCAAGCCATTGTTTACTTTTGATGACCATTGCCAAGTCTTGCTAGGATTTGTTGGCAAGTAATCGTTTGCACCCGAACCAGCGGCATCAACTTGGAAAAACAAGTTTGTCAAGAAAGACTGCTTGATATTCCCTAAATTAGTGTTTGAGCCGCCCTCGCCTCTCAATTCAGTAGAGGTTGCGTCTGGCAAAACATCTCTCAAATAAAAGTTGCGTTTTAAGTTTGTAGTCTTGAGGTCGCCTTTGTAACCTACCAAAGCACCTCTAACTGTCTCAAAGTCGCCGGTCTTACCTACGAC
>DHMD01000030.1:7993-30773 GCA_002405615.1 Christensenella sp. UBA4651
ACACCAGCGTTGTAACAATTCTCAATAATACGGTCAACACTGTTATCAACAGCAGAACCAGCCAAACCACCGACATAGCCTGCCTCGATATTGGTTGCCACATCGTATTCCGAGTTTACAACTTCACCTAGATATCTATCCAAATCACGCACAGTACCTGCAAAGTAACTATCCTTGATAGCGGCACATTGTTCCATAGAACCAATCAAACCGCCGACATAATCGCTACCCTCAACATAACCTGTGTTGTAGCACTCACTAACCTTTACCAAAGCATTGCCTTTAGCGGTATCGCCCTCTGCACGACCAATCAAGCCACCAGTGTATGTACCATTGGTTTTGATTAAAGTGTCTTTTAGACCCAAGTTCTTGATTTCGGCTGGTGTAGTACCGTTATATTTGACATAGCCAAATAGACCACGATATGTATCAATTTGCTCAGCCTCTGCACCCTCATCAACTGTGGTAGTACCATCTACAAATTCTCTATCAATAATAGTTAAACCGTAGATTGAGTAGCCGTTACCATTGAACACACCCATAAATGGGCGCTCGGCAGTAC
Source organism: Christensenella sp. UBA4651 (assembly GCA_002405615.1). Lineage (GTDB taxonomy): Bacteria > Bacillota > Clostridia > Christensenellales > UBA1242 > UBA7867. Next base: position 8,556 of record DHMD01000030.1, read on the forward strand.
CGATAGCCTCCCAAAAGGCGTAACCCGACAAATCAAGGTATGCGTTCAATTGATAACTAGCAGAAGCATACAAATTATATGCCTCCTCCGTACCAGAGTTTATAAAGTACGCCAAAGCACGCAAATCATCAACATTATTGACTTGGTATACGCCGTCTACCATTGGTAGATATGTGCCTTGCTCAGTTGTGAAACCATCTAGCGACATTGTATAATTTGTGGAATCATCAGCAAATGCACGCTTCTCACTCTGCACTACCCCGCCAAAAAACAGGAAAGAGCACAATATTGTGAGAAACAACCCAGCACCAAAGAACAGTGCAAATTTGCCCGTATTCTTGGAATACAATTTCATATTTTCCCCCTATTTTTACCTATACTATTTCTTTATAGGAAATTTTATCTCCAAATCGGCATTTTGGACATAGCCCAAGTACTCAGGAGCGAAACGCTTGCCATTAATCTTGAACCCGTCCCCGTGAAAGTCCGAGCCACCAGTTTTGAGCAAATGTTGAGTATCACAATAATCAGACATCCACTTGCACTCGGCAAGACTAAACTTCTTGTGGATACACTCAAACCCGTCCAAAATATCTAGGCTTGTCAATTCCTTTACTAACCCCTTGACATTCGGTTCACCATAGACCTTGAAAGCGTGAGCGAATATTGCATACCCTCCCGCCTCGTGAATCTTTTGGCAAACTTCCTCGATAGACGGAGTATCCTTGATGAGTTCGTAGCAATGGAATATTGCCCCAGGTTTGACTACATGGTCGCGGTAGAAATTATCCGTCTTGTCAATATTGTACTTTTGGTATAACTTTTGGTTCTCAGGATAGTTCGCCAAATCGTGAAAGAACGTCTTGTGCGCCGTCCTATACACTGGGTCGAATTGTAACCCCTCGGTAAACTTGAACCCGAGACGGGCACCGATTTCTTTCAGCGCCTCCAACCTCTTTTCTTCCAAGGCGAACTGATACTCGTAATTGAGTACTGGGTATTGCGCCAAGGTATCCAAGTCAAAGTCGTATGCCAACACCTCATATTTTTTGCCTTGGTAAGTGCAGGCAATTTCACAGCCGTTTACAATTCTGCCGCAAAATCCGCCGTTCCCTTTGAGGTCGCGAACCTCATAATTCGCCTCCAAGTTATCGTGGTCGGTAAATGCAATCACATCTAGCCCACGATTTTCCACAAAACGCAACAATTCGGGAACAGAATACATTCCGTCCGAATACTGCGTGTGGATATGCATATCAATTAATTGTCCATTTCTATATAATTTGTTGAACATTGACTTTTTCTCCCCTATTTATTATCCAAAGATATCTGATGCAAACACACTACCGTTACTCAAATCTTGTTTCAGTGTTACTGAAATTTCTGATGTTGTAGCGATTGTAATCACATTGTTTGTCGTACCTGAAATTGTACCATTTACATAAACTGGCACGATTGCAGAAACGGTATAACCACCACCGAGTACGCAGTCAGCATAGATATCAGCCTGACCTTTTGTCGCCAAAATTACGATATTAGGATTGGTAGCAACATTTGATTTCAATACAACCAAGACTTTGTTTGCCGTAGTAGCAGAACTAGCAGCATCATTCAATGTGATTTTGACTTTTTGCAGAGTAATATAGTTGAATGTTACAGTGATGTCGTCATAGTCATCGTTACATACCTTGCTCCACTCCTGTGCAATGTCTGTAATTGTAGAGATAATAGTAGTACCACTCTTGACTGTGATTGACCTCAACTCGTGCTTTTGAGCAGTGTTTGTGCTGTCTGCTTGCAAAATAGCATATCCCGAAATCGAAGCAGTACTACCATAGTTTACATAGATGGATTTGCCAGTAGCTGTAGCCACTGCACCACCGATTTTAAATGTGTAGTTACTGTTTACTGTAACAGCTTCGCCAGAAGTTAAGTCAGAATCTGCGGCTGTAATTTTGTATGTACGAACCTCGTAGTTGATTGTGATAGAAATGTTATCACTCAGAGTAAATGTAGCAGTACTGCTAGAACCCCAAGTAGTTCCCATTGATTTTGTCAAAGCCATAGATGACGGAGTTGCCATAATACTCGTTACCTTGTATCCAGCACCTGGGTTCGCCGTCAAAGTGTGAACGTTATTCAAAGTACCTTGTCCAGATACTGATTTGTTTGCAGTTGTATCTTGGATAGTATATGCTTTTGCGTGAGTAAGAGTCGTAGAAGTACCAGTTGATGTTTTACCTGTCCAAACTTCTTTTACAGTGATTGTACGCACAATACTGATAAAGTTTACCGTTACTGTAATATTGTAATTATTGTACACAGCGGTCGCACCAATCTTTGATAACAATGTAGCAACAGTCTGTGTAGAACCTAGTCCCTCAAACACATTGTTTGATGTTTGAGCAACGTAACCACTTGATGGTCTAGTTGCTGTTTTGATGCTACCAGATTTACCGTTATAACTTGCAGCCACACTGCTCAAAACATACTTGTCAGCGGCGTTTGTAACCTTTGCTGCACTCAAACTTGCACTAATAGTAATTTCTGAATAACTGGTGGGGTTGAACGTAAACACGCCCGAACTAGCAGCACCATCCAAAGTAGCAGTAAATGTAATGTTAAACTTGTTAGCCAAAGAGTAAACCACATTATAAGTTGCACTAGAAGTTGCAGTAATGCTCGTCCTCAACAAGCCCACAGAACCAACAGCAGTAGGAGTAACAGTGTTACCACTGAACGAACTATACATGTAACCAGTCGCAAATGACGGCAAAATGTATACATATACTGTTGTACCATATAGCACGCTCAAAGGATAAGTATCTTTGCTAACTGTTGTCAAAGTACTAGAAGTACTCAATACAACGATACCAGCAGCGGCAGTTTCGGTACTACCTACCAACTCTTTGATGTTGATTGTTTTGGTAGCCAAGCTAAAATTAGCCTTTAATGTAAGGTCGATTACAGCGTTAGCTTGTGTAGACGCAACTTTGATTGCAGAAGCGGTCGCCGTAGTCGCTTTGGTAATTTCGGTTGAACCATTCAACAATTGCCAAGAAGTAAAGTCAAAATAATTTGAATAACTACTCTCTGCCGTTACAACCGATGCAGCGATTGTGCCATCATATTTCATTTCAGCAACTTTTGTTGAATCGCTAGATTTTACGGTTTTGCTAGGATTGCTGATAACCATTTGAGTTACCATACTAGGAGCATCGCTAGCAGTAGGAACATTATTTGTAATTGTTACCTTGTAATAGCGGTCAAACACAGGTCTAATAGTATATGTGTCTTTCGCTACATACACACTACTGTGTCCAACTGTAACCTCGTATGTTCCGCTCGTACTAGATGTTACGAATGAGCCAGCAGAACCAGCACTAACCGCAGTCCAAGTACTAGCATCGCCAGAACCTGTTAGCCCAGAAAATTTCCAGTAGCGTCCGCTAGGCGAACCGATTTTTAGAGTTGCAATTGTGCCAGCAGGATACCAGTTCGTCTCGAATGCTGTTGTGGACATTGTACAACTAAATTCAGAGGCCGCATATGTTGCTGAGTCAGAAAACCCATTGAATACTGGGGTTGTCTTGAAGTAGTAAAGTTTCTCAAATACTGCCTCCAAGTTGTACGAGTCGTCAGCAGTTACCTGAATAGAGAATATTTTGTAATTTCCACTCGTTGTAGCAGAACCAGCAGCAGCATATGTTACGCCAGTTGATACAATATTATCACCCACAGAACTCTTGAACAAATTCCAAGAGGTCAATTTGTAGTGGTTTGTTCCAGTAAAACTAGCTTGCGCACTAACTGTAACTTTGGTACTAGAACTTGCAGCAACAGTGAGTGTAGCAGTACTACCATAAGTGCCACCATTTACCGATACCTTGTTTACGCCATCATTAGCACGCACGTTGATTGTAACTTTTTTGATAAATACCTTCAACATAGGCAAGCGGTCATTTTCTGTTGTACTAATTGTCCAAGGGCTACCGCCAAATACCCAATCAGTCGTGTTCATTGCGGTAGGTTTGGTAATTCCACTAGAAGTCTTTTTACCTTGCATATCAGTATAACTTGCACCAGCGACATTTGATACAGAAACACCAGCCGGAGCATTTGCACTGTTAAATACCGACTTACCAGAGAAAGTACCACTTTGGTTTTTACCCACAATACCGCCGATATTTGAACCATTTCCTGTTACGGCACCGACATTATAACAGGTTGTGATAGTAGAACCTGCGTTGTTACCGATAATACCACCGACATAGTCGATACCAGAAATACCATTTTTGTTGTAGCAGTTTTTGATTGTAGAAGTACTGGTACTCTTGCCTACGATACCACCTACATAACTACCACCCGAGATACCACATTCACTGTAACAACTCTCAACCGTAGCACTATTTGCCAAAATACCAACAATACTACCTACATTGTCGTTTGTTGTGTACCAAGATGAGTCTACAACTGCCACATTCTTTACATTAGCAGCACTACCTGATACATAGCCAAACAAACCTACAAAACCCGAACCAGCACTACACAAGTTACTAATCTTATAACCATTACCGTTGAACACACCACTGAATACAAAACCACTGCGTCCAATAGGACTCCAAATAGTAAACACACTCATATCGACATCAGCATTCAAGTTAAAAGTGCAACCAGACATATCGTGTCCAAGGTTTACAGCTTGTGCAAGTTTGCTCAACAATAGCTGCGCATATGTATAAGTTACGCCATTTACTGTGGTAGAACCAGTCTTTGGAGTAAATGTCGTACCAGAAGTTTCGGTCGTGTACTTGTGTAATTCTGTCGCAAAACTTGGGTAAGAACTAGCGAGCAAAGAACTGTTTTGGTAAGTCGTGTCAGCAGCATTGAGCAACACTCCACCTTCAACCTCAGGCATAACCATATTGAAGCATGGACGGATAGCATACACTCCGCTCACATTACCAGAAGTGATTACACCGTTTTTGAGCACATTTACGCCATTACCAGAGGTAGAACGCAACAGAGCATCATCTACTTTTAGGCGGCTATCATTACTCAAATTCCATAGTCCTGAATTTACTGAAAAACCGTCATTTTTGATAGTTTTGAAGCTGTTTACTCTCGCCTTTGGAGATTTTTCTGTGATACCAAAACCGCCGACTTCGTACGCACTTGGCAACCAAATTTTGTCATTTGCGATACCATCACAGTTCTCAATTTCCTCACCCGAAACTGTTTCCAGAGGGATTGCCTGAGCGCCATTAATTTGATAATACAACTCGTTCGAACCAAAAGGCACAATCATATTTTCAAAGCCAGAAAAGCCAATTTTTTGCACCAATTCTGCGTAAAACTCGTTGTTTAAGTACTCTCTAATAGCACTATCTCTGTACGAAACACTAGCGTTGTCAAAACTTAAATATGCTACTGGCTCATTTGCGTACAAGGTTACAATTCCGTTTTGTTTGTACACTACTGACCAAGAATACCCACCTAGCGAAATCACCCTAGAAGCGATTACTCCACCAGCATTACCGAGAGCGATATTATCACCTGAGTTAGATAAAGACTGATACAATCTCAACGCAATTGTATCATTCCAACCATTGTTACTCAATAGAGAACTGGTATCCAACTTCTCGGTTTTTATATTATTTTCTGGCAAAACAGCCAATTCCGTCTTTTTATTGAGACACAAGCCGAGAACTAGCGCAACCGCACCGAAAAGAGTAATTACCATAAAGAGGGCAATTTTTAGCCCTCTCGTACTAGCCTTACTGCTTGATTGATTTGTACTCATAAAAGTCCCCCATTTTGTTTTTTCATTTCAGTAAAAATCAAGCCCAAAATCTTTATATACAAATAATTTTAGCATAAATAACACAGAAGATACAAACAAAAATCGACATTTTTTCAAAAAAATCTAATTTGTCTATAATATTTTGTCATAAGTTCAAATAAAAATGCATAATTACGCAAAATTATCTCGATTCATCGAGATAGGTCGCCAACAAGTCTGCCGTGTGGAGCAAAGGACACAATTTGTACATATAAAACGCATCGCTTATCGAGAAACTGCCGCCTTTTGCACGCAAATCAAAGCCGCCCATATGCCAGTTGATAGCGAGCGCCTCCTCCCTAGTCAATCTAATGTAGGCATTGATAATGTAGACAGATTTTTCGCCATGCCCATAAGGCAGAGTATCCGCAACTGTATAGAAAGGCTGTTGTACCCATTCCCCATCAACCTTTACATTGCGCATCTCCACCTTATATGTATTTGCTTTGCAAATATCGTGTAACAGAGCAGAAATAGTAATAGTTTCTAGCGAAATGTGCTTCTCCCAGTCCTCTCCAAACTCCATTTTGACCAAATCAAGTAGTTTATGGTACACGTTCAAGCTGTGCTGACACAGCCCACCCTCAAATGCAGAATGGAACTTGGTACTAGCAGGAGCAGTAAAAAAATCAGTAGTCTCTATCCACTCGATAAGTTTCTCTATTCCCTCACGCTTTACATTCTCTCTCATCAAGTTCAAAAATTCTTGTTTATTTTCTTCTAACATAATATCCTCTTTCTAGTATATATTCTATTTTACAAAATGCGACAAAATAAGTCAATCAAATCACAACAATTAAAATTCGAAAGTTATATTTTACATACTAACATACGCAAAAATCTACACTACATAATATATAAGGAACAAAAGCCTTTTCCTTACAAAACAAAAAAGCACTCGCAAAATGCAAGCACTCAAAATAATTTAACGCTCCATAGACCTTTCTGCAGGCTTCTTCTCAACCGCAGCACTTCCCAAGTCGCCAACAGTAGTTTCCTTGTCAGCGATATGAACTCCTTTGCCGAATTCAGGAGCAAATGAAGCATATTTAGGCACGTAAATACCCAAAATGTTGTTGGTCGACTCATACTCCTTACCATTAATAATTTCTCTAAACCTATTTGGATTTGACATAATTATCCTCTCCTTTTAATCCGAGACAATTCTAGCACAAGCCAGCAAAAATATCAAGCCATTTGACAAAATTTGTTCAATATAATTTACAAAAACGCAATTTTACATTATAATAAGAGCGAGGTGAAAATATGGAAATATCAACTATATTAGAGAAACAACGCCAATACTTCCTTTCAGGCGAAACTCTCGACTACAAATTCAGAATTAACCAATTAAACAAACTTCTCGACTCAATCAACACAAACTCGACCGAATTGCTAGCCGCATTCAAAGCCGACCTAAACAAATGCGAATACGACGCAGTTTCGACCGAAATCGGACTCGTAATCAAGGAAATCAAATATTTGAGGAGTCATTTGCGCGGGCTTATGCGTCCGCATAGAGCGACAACTAGTATAATCAACTTCCCTTCCTCAGGCAAAATTGTGCGTGAGCCATTTGGTCAAGTGCTCATTATGTCGCCATGGAATTACCCATTCCAGCTAGCAATATGCCCACTAGCAGGAGCGATTGCGGGCGGAAATACCGCTGTCGTCAAACCTAGCGCCTACACTCCGACTGTTTCCGCAGTAATAGCCAAAATTCTAGCAATTTTTGCCCCAGAATACATCGCTTGTGTTCAAGGTGGCAGAGAACAGAACCAAGAATTGCTCAATCAAAAATTTGACTTTATCTTCTTTACTGGTAGCAAGGCTGTCGGTGAAATCGTGGAGGAAAAAGCGTCAAAGAACCTCTGCCCAGTTGTGCTAGAACTAGGCGGCAAATCTCCTTGCATCGTAGATGAAACCGCAAATATCAAAAAGGCGGCACAGAGAATTGTTTGGGGGAAATTTCTAAACGCAGGTCAAACTTGTATCGCCCCAGACTACATCCTCGTACAAGATAGTATATATGACAAATTTATCACAGAGGTTATTGACGTAACAAAAGAGTTTTATTATGACGGCGACAAACTCAAAGATGACTTTATGTATATTGTCAACGAAAAGCACGCAAACAGGCTAAAAAACTTGATTATACCAGAAAAAGTAGTATTTGGTGGCAAACTCAACAACCGTTTACTAGAGCCGACAATTATGCGAGATGTTTCTTATGATGATGCAGTTATGCAAGAGGAAATCTTCGGACCAATAATGCCAATTATCAAATATAGCGACATCAGCGAAGTAATTGACTACATAAACTCACACGACAAGCCATTAGCGTTGTATTATTTCACCAAAAACAAGAAGCTAGCAAACCTAGTAATTAGCCGCACGAGCAGTGGCGGAGTATGTCTCAATGAAGTAGTAATGCATTTTACCGAACATAACCTACCTTTTGGTGGTGTCGGAGCAAGCGGAATGGGAAACTACCACGGCAAGCACTCTTTCTTCACGTTCACGCACGCAAAATGCGTACTCAAAAAATCGGCAAATCTAGAATTAAACCTAAAATACCCACCATGCACGACTCAAAAAACAAAAATCACATATATGTACCTAGGCTACAAGAAGCCAAAGAACAAACAAGAAAAAGACCAGTAATCTGGTCTTTCTCTTTTAGTTCAGTAAGCCATTACTTGCTACTGCGAGACCCTGCACATGACTTAACTCCCTTTTTTGCTTTCGAACAAGTACGAGTTGCACGACTGCAAGAGTTAGTTTCTGTGGCGGCCTCTACGCTAGCACTCTTTTGAGAGCGAGCTTTACCGCAAGACTTTGTAGCAGCGGTTGTCGATTTGCTATTACAGCATCTACATCCATCACCGCAACCACATTTTTTACCAGCAGCTTTGCCAGTTTCTGTAGCCATTACCTCACCTCCAATATATTTATCAAGCGCTTGCATTAGTATTATTTGTAGATGTGTAAATTTCATACTCAAAAAATGTTGGCAAACTTTGGAAAAAGAAAAAGCCCCCTCTTAACTAGGGACGTTTAACTATTCTATACTAACTAGATAGAAATAAATTGGTTGACCACCGTCAATGACAGTAACCTCACAGTTTGGATACTTCTTCTGCAAACGCTCCGACAACTCCTCTGCATCACTGCCTTGCACGTCCTTACCGTAGAACAAGGTAATACTTACTCGGTCATCGTCAATCATCTTCTCAATCATCTTTTCAGTAGCATCATTTACCAAAACATCTTTTGCGATAATTTCTCCATCATACAGACCGATAATATCGCCCTCTTTGATGTCAAAGCCGTTGATATGAGTAGTACGCACAGCATTAGTAATAGCACCACTCTTGACACTGGTACGAGCAGTCTTCATCGCCTCAATGTTTTCATCTAAATTGGTATCCATATTGAATGCCAACATAGAAGCTACACCCTCAGGAATACTAACTGTCGGAATAACGTGAATAAATCTCTTGGTAAAGTTCTGCGCCTGCTCGGCAGCCAAAATAATATTCTTGTTGTTTGGGAAAACAAATACATGGTCGCTAGGCACTTTTTCCACCGCTTCTGCAATGTCATTTGCGCTAGGGTTCATAGTTTGTCCACCCTCAACGATTTGGTCAGCACCCAAATCCTTGAACACATTAGACACACCAGCACCAGATGCAATCGCCACCATACCAAAAGGCTTGGTATTCTGCTTTGCCTTCTCCCTTGCAGCCTTTAACTCACGATTCTGTTGAACCATATTTTCAATTTTGAGGTTATACAACTCACCCAATTCCAACGCATAAGCCAATGCACTGTTAGGCTCGTTCGTATGAACGTGAACCTTGATAAGCTCCAAATCGCCGACACAAATAACCGAGTCTCCGATAGCCATCAATTTTTCTCTCAATTTGTCAATATCAGAAATCGTAGTCTTCTTGTTCAACTGAATAATCATATATTCAGTACAATAGGCAAACTCAATGTCAGCCAAATTCTCATAATTAATTATTGCCTGATTGTCCTCAACGATAGGTTTTGACTCCTCAGCCTCTTTGAGGATAAATTCCTCGTCTTCATTCAAAAGCCCTTTATAAAAACCGCGGAAAATATCCAACAAACCTCTACCACCAGCGTCTACAACACCAGCCTGTTTGAGTACTGGCAACATCTCTTGGGTCTCCTCCAAGATTTCCTCACCAGTCTTGACCACTTGCTCCAAAAACCCCTCAAAATCAGGGAACTTTTTGGCAGCAGCCTCAGCGCTCTCCGCCATTACACGGACAACGGTCAAAATTGTACCCTCTTTTGGAATAGACACAGCCTTGTAGGCGTATTCTGCACCGCCCTTCATAGCCTTTGCCCAAACCTTGGTAGTCAACTCGTTGTGCTTGACAATCTCAATCGACATACCACGCAAAATTTGCGACAAGATAACACCAGAGTTACCCCTAGCACCACGCAGCGCACCTTTACCCAAGGCATCGCCCAAAGCGTCAAAGTTATTTGTTGGACATTCGTTGATATACTTTGTTGCAGATTTGAATGTTGATGACATATTGCCACCCGTATCACCGTCCTGCACAGGAAATACGTTTAAGCTATCGATATACTTTCTATTAGTCTCTAAAAAAATATTTGCAGCGTTGACCATTCTACGAAAGGTTGCGCCGTTTATAGTCTTTTGCATTACTTACCTCTAAACTTTTAAGAAAAATCGGGGAATTTGGGGACTAAACTCTAACACCCAAAACAACAATATTCACGCTATCCACAATCATACCAGAAAACTGCTCAACCTTGTATTTGACCGCCTTCTTGATAGATTCGGCAACAGCACTAATCGGCACACCATATTTTAGCACGACAAACAAGTCGAGTGTGATATGGTTCTCGTGGGTAATTACCTTAACCCCCTTGCCTAATTGCTGCTTTTTGAAAAGGTCCGCAAAGTTATCGCTCAATCTCTTGGAAACCAAGTCGACCACACCATAGCAATCGAGAGCGGCGGAAGCGGCAATGGCGGCAATAGCATCATCGGAAATAAAAATCTTGCCATAATAATTTGTAGTAGTAACTGACACCTCGCACACCTCACTTCCCAAAAAATCTCTACGGACTTACCCCATAGTACATTGCATATTTTACTACTATATGGGCAATTTTGCAAGTATTTTTCCTTAATTTTTTTAACTTTTTACAAATTAATCAAAAAATTTTGATAAATAATGTTGCAAAAATTACAAAAAGATGCTACAATAGATACACATTATATGACAAGGGTTACTTGTTCTATAAACCTATATTGAATCTCTATGGGAGGATACTAATAATGAGTAGAGAATGTGAAAACTGTGGCAAGACCAAGATGGCTGCCAACCAAGTTCACCGTCAAAGTCAATGGGTTCAACGCCGTACTTTGAGTCCTAAGAATGTAAATTTGCAGACTGTTAAAGTTACTGACGAGAACGGTCAAACTTGCAAAAAGAAACTTTGCACACGCTGCATCAAGAAAATGAAGGCGGACTAATTTTATTCACCACGGATTACCCGTGGTTTTTTGTTTGAAAACACAAAATACAAAAAAGGCCAACCATAGCCTTTTATTTTATTACGCTTTTACCAAAGATTAATTTGAACAGACCTCGCAAAAACTTTGGTGCTTTGATAACGATTATACGCAATAGCCACCCCCTTTTTTAATTTTTGTATGCAAAAGGGGGCTTTTTTGTGAATTAGTCCGTTACGCACTTGATAAAGTCAATCAAATCTCGCCTATCATCTGCGGTATACATAGCACTACCCAAGACAACAACATCCGCACCCAACGACACCACAGTGCCGACATTTTTGCGATTAATCCCGCCGTCTACCTCGATTAGATATTCATACCTATTCCTATGCCTTATAGCGTGAAGTTCGGCAATTTTGCTATTTGAGTTAGGCAAAAACGGCTGCCCACTCTTCCCTGGCTCCACACTCATTACCATTACTATATCTACAAAAGGCAACAAATTAGCAATACTCACTACTGGGGTCGCAGGCTTGATAGCAATTCCAGCCTTGCATCCCGAATCGTGTATCAAGTTAATCGCTTGCATAATTTCGAGAGTGCTACCAAAAGCCTCATAATGCACCGTAATACTGGTTGCCCCAGCCGTAGCGAATGCAGGAATTTTGTCCATTGGGTCAACCACCATTAAATGCACATCCATCGGCAAATTTACCCGCCTAGCAACTAGCGCAAGCGCCAACTCATCAAAAGTCTTGTCTGCGACAAATTTACCGTCCATAATATCGCAATGAAGCCAATCCGCTCCATTCGCCAATAGCGACTTTGCATACTCTAACAAATCCCCCAACGGACAAGGATGCGTGCTAGGGGCGACCAAAACCTGTTTACTCATACTTTTTATCCTCCTTATCTTTTGCAATCTTGAACAAATCGCAATACCTATTATATCTATCTATATTAATTTCGCCCAACTTGACCGCCTGCTTTACCGCACAAATTTGCTCACTCTCGCCCAAATGATTACAGTTATTATACTTGCAATTACCGCTAAATCGAGCAAGCTCTGGCGTATTATCGATAATATCTTCTGGCAAAAAATCATCTAATTCAAAAGCACTGAACCCCGGAGTATCAGCAATCATTCCGCCATTATTTAGCACAAAAATCTCACTGTGCCTAGTAGTGTTCTTTCCCCGAGCGGTTTTTGCACTCAATTCGCCCACTTCCATAGACACATTAGGTAGTAGCACCCGCAGCAAACTTGTTTTGCCCACTGCGGACTGCCCTGTAAGTATCGTAAATTTATCACGCAAAATATTAATTAGCGAACTCAAACTCTCTACCCCACGCTTTGCCGAAACGCCCAAAATTTTAGCGACATCACGATACTGCGCCGAAATTTCATTAAATAATTCATCAGCTTTAGCCAAGTCCATTTTATTTACCAAAATAATCGGCTCAATGCCCAATGCAAAAAACTTTATCAAAAGTTTGTCAATCAACATAAAATCAGGGCTAGGCACAGGAGCAACCACAATGAGCGCCATATCGACATTCGCAACAGGCGGGCGCACCAACTCATTTTTTCTAGGTAGCACACGCTCAATAACCAAAAGTTCCTCATCGACCTCTACAAAGTCGGCGACTTTTAGCCTATTCAATTTCAATTTTTTGCGTGCCTTGTAATTCTGCACCCCATTTCCACTCAACGCAGCGAACTCTCCCGCCACGCCCTTGATAACTCTTGCTTTTATAATTTTTTACCTCTGTATTTTATTAATTATTATGTATAAATATTTACGACATATTGCTTGGGTTAATTTCCACAAACACACTACATTTAGGGTGTTTATCTTCCGAAACAATACGATAAATCTCATCATCAATCTCTTGCGAATGCGTCAACTTGTAACGCAAAATAATCTGAAACCTGTACTTGTTCTCAATCCTAGTTATCGGCGAACTCATCGCCTTGCAATACAAAAAGTCCTCGATATATTTTTCACGCAAATTACCTACCGCCTCAAACATTCTAGCAGTAGTGGCGTGTGCCTCATCACGATTTTCTGAAACAACCAGCAGCCTAACAATTCTACTAAAAGGCGGGAAACAAGTTACCTCACGCAAGTTGATTTCTTTTGCATAAAACCCCAGATAATCATAATTTGACGCAAAGCGATAAACGTAGTTACGAGGAGTGTAAGTTTGCAAAATGACCTTACCCTCTTTTTCCGCACGCCCAGCACGCCCCGCAACTTGCGTAATCAACTGAAACGCGCGCTCGGGGGCACGATAATCGCTAAAATGCAGCCCCATATCGGCATTGACAATACCCACAAGGGTAACATTAGGGAAATCGTGTCCTTTGGCAATCATTTGCGTCCCGACCAAAATACACGGTTTTGTTTCGGCAAATTTTTGCAAAATTTCGTTTAGGTCGTTCTTGTTTTTTGTAGTATCAAAATCCATTCGCAGAATAGTAACATTCGGGAACTTCTCACGCAATTCCTCTACAACTTTTTGAGTACCAATCGCACCCATACGCAGATAACTGCTGCCACATTCGGGGCAATTTGTGAGTGCCTTGTACCGCCTATGGCAATAATGGCACTTTAACTCATTATCCTCTTTGTGATAAACTAAGGACACATCACAATCCTGACATTTCGCAACATACCCACATTCACGACAAATCATATAACTAGAAAAGCCTCGGCGGTTCAGAAACAGCATAGCCTGATTACCTTCATCAACGCAAGCGTGCAGTTCGGCAAGCAGTGTTTCGCTAAAAATCCCTGTGTTGCCATTATGCAATTCATCACACATATTTACAATCTTGATAACTGGCATAGGCCTAGAATTTGCACGATTAGGCAAACTATGCAAAACATACTCGCCACTCTTTGCTTTTGTAAAAGATTCTAAACTAGGCGTAGCACTACCAAAAACCACAGGACAATGATTATACTGCCCCCTAAGGATAGCGACAGTATGCGTATCAAACCGAGGATTTGCCTCCGCCTTGTAACTCGGGTCGTGTTCCTCATCGAGAATAATTGCCCCCAAATTACTCAAAGGAGCAAAAATAGCACTCCTCGCCCCAATCGCAATTTTGGCAGCCCCAGTTCTGAGCCTCTGCCATTCGTCAAACCTCTCGCCCGCACTCAGCCCGCTATGCAATATCGCAACCTCATTACCAAAGCGTGCGGTAAAAGTGGACAACACTTGCGGAGTGAGCGAAATCTCGGGAACGAGCAAAATTGCAGTCTTGCCCTCTGCCAAAACTTGATTGATGATATGCATATACACCTCAGTCTTGCCTGAACCTGTAACGCCAAACAAGAGATGTGTCTTATCCCGCATTGCCAAAATTCCGTCCACTGCTTTTTGCTGCATATCTGATAACGTTACCGCCTTGTCTTGCTTCTCAATAACCTTGGGAGCCCGCAACTTATTTTTGGTGCTAACTTTCAAGTAGCCCGCATCCACGAGCTTCTTGACATTATTTATTCCATACTTGCGGTTGAGTTCTGCCTGCGGATAACTCTCATTTACCACGAGGTTGCCAATCAACTCCATTTGCTTTGTCGCATTTTTGCGAACGGAAAGAAGCAACTCCTCTGCATTAAAATTGCTATCCACCGTCAAATAGTTGACATATAGCGGCTTCGCCCGCCCATTACGCAATTGAGTCGGGATAAACAGCCTCATACAATCGACATTTCGTAGGTGAAAAATCCGCTTTAACCTATCATTCAACTCGATAAATTCAGGCAAAAGCACTGGATAATCATCTTTGGCACTAATGATACTCTTTATCTGTTCGGGCGGCAAATCGCTCTTTTCTTTGAGTCGCAAAACATATCCCTCAATAATTCGCCTACCAAAAGGAACATTTACTCTTTGCCCCGCAACGGTATCAAAAAGAGCGGCATAATCAAACACCTTGTCGACTTGCTCATTAGAAATATCCACAATGACTTCGGCTATCATCCCGCTCCTCCTAAATTAGTAATCTTTCTCGCCCGCTCTAACTTTGCCCTCGTAAACCTCGTCAGCAGCAATAGCGATAACCTTTGGGTCCTTGTCATTTGGCTCGCCCATAAGGTACTCACTATTCAGCATTTTTGCACGCTTGGCAATCAAGCAAGTAAGCAAAAATTTGTTGCCCACTTTTTGAGTCAACTCATCAATAGGTGGCTCCATCATAACATAATCTTTGTCTTCGTATTCCATACAAAACTCCTATTTAATCAATTCATTAACAATTTCATTTACCATTTTTGGATTAGCCTTGCCTTGGGTTGCCTTCATCGCTTGCCCTACAAAGAACGCCATAGTCTTGGAATTGCCATCACGCAACTCCTGCACAGCCTTTGGATTAGCGTCAACGATTTTTTGGATAACCTCACGCAAAGCACCTGAATCGTTCATCTGTTTGAGTCCAAGTTTGTCAACTAACGCCTCAGGGTCGCCGCCCTCATTCCACAAAATATCAAAAATCTTGCGTGCGCCCGCTTGGTTAATCTCATCAGACTTGTACATTTTGAGCATTTTTGCCAAAGCCGCAGGGTCAACAGGAATAGTCTTTTCCTCTTCCTCAATCGCGTTCAACTTTTTGAACACTTCTGCCGTAATCCAGTTGCACACAAACTTTGGCTCATCAAAGTCGTGGATTACCGCCTCAAAGAAATCTGCGTACTTTTTCTCATTTGTCAAAAGCACAGCGTCTTGCTCACTCAGCCCCAACTCAATATACCTAGCCTTGCGGGCTGGTGCGAGTTCGGGGAGTTTCGCCCTAATTGACTCGATGTACTCGTCCGTAACAGTAAGCGGCACTAGGTCAGGGTCAGGGAAATAACGATAATCCTGACTATCCTCCTTGGTACGCATTGAGTAGGTCTTCCCCTTCTCATCATCCCAACGGCGAGTTTCCTGTATAATTTCGCCACCGTTTTCTAACACCTCAATCTGCCTCTGTGATTCGTACCTAATTGCATGCAACACCGCTCTAAATGAGTTGAGGTTCTTTAGTTCGGTACGAGTACCCAAAGGTTCACCTGGCTTGTTTACCGAAATGTTTACATCAAAACGGATACTACCCTCTTGCATCTTGCAATCGCTCACACCGACATATAGTAGAGTGCTACGCAACTTTTCGAGGTAAGCTACCGCCTCCTCCGCACTATTCATATCAGGCTCGGACACAATCTCAATCAGCGGAACACCGCCACGGTTATAGTCAACCAATGTACCTTGATTACTGTGAATAAGTTTACCAGCATCTTCCTCCAAATGGATACGGTTCAGCCTAATAAACTTCTTCTTGCCGTCCACCTCGATTTCTAGTCCGCCGCCCAAGCATAGTGGGTACTCCAACTGCGAAATCTGGTAAGCCTTACACAAGTCGGGGTAGAAATAGTTCTTCCTCTCAAAAACAGAGTAATTATTAATCTTGCAACCTACTGCCAAGCCCATCAAGATTGCTCGCTCTACTGCATCACGGTTTAGAACTGGCAAAGCACCCGGCATTGCAGTACATACAGGGCAACAATGCGTGTTTGGTTCGCCTCCAAATTCATTACGGCAACCGCAGAAACACTTTGTCTTGGTATTGAGTTCGCTATGAACCTCCAAGCCGATTACAGTATTGTATTCAGACATTTACTTACCCTCCTTACTAGACAATTCCGCCGCTTTTGCCACACGATAAATAGTAGCCTCATCAAAATGCTTGGCAATAATTTGCATACCCATTGGCAAGCCCTCGCTAGACACGCCACAAGGCATACTCAACGCAGGCACACCCGCAATGTTGATCGGCACAGTAAATATATCAGTCAAGTACATCGCAACAGGGTCGTTTGACTTCTCGCCCAACTTAAACGCTGTTGTCGCAGTTGTAGGACAAATCAAAACATCGCACTGTGTAAATACATCTTCAAATTCTTTGCGAATAACCTTTTGCACTCTCTTTGCCTTACGATAAAATGCGTCAAAATATCCACTACTCAACACATAGTTACCTAGCATAATTCTACGCTTTACCTCTTTGCCAAAGCCTTGGGTACGAGATTTGAAATACAAATCAACCACATCACTATAACTCTCGGCACGCACGCCGTACTTTACACCGTCAAAACGAGCCAAGTTACTAGCAGCCTCCGCTGATGACAAAATATAATATGTCGCAAGCGAGGTATCCAGACTCGGCAAATCAACATCGACTACACTAGCACCCATACCAACCAAAGCATCCACTCTCGCCATAATTGCGTCCCGAACTTCCGAATTCAATTCCTCGGTAAAGAATTGCTTGGCAATACCGATTTTTAGACCCTTGACGCCTTTGTTGATTTCTGACACAAAACTAGGGACTTCCGCCGCAGACGAGGTCATATCCATCTCATCTCTGCCCGAGATGATTTCGGCGAGCAAGGCATTATCCTCTACTGTACGAGTGATAGGCCCTACTTGGTCGAGAGAACTAGCAAAAGCCACAACGCCATATCTCGAAACCCTACCATATGTAGGCTTTAGCCCGACAACACCACAAAAACTACTAGGCTCACGGATAGAACCACCAGTATCCGTACCCAAACTACCGAAACATTGCTTGGCAGCCACAGTACAAGCACTACCACCACTACTACCACCTGGTACACGAGTAGGGTCAACAGGGTTCTTTACCGCACCGAATGCCGAATTTTCGTTACTACTACCCATTGCAAATTCGTCCATATTAGCCTTTGCAATAATAATCGCACCAGCATCATACAATTTTTTCGCACAAGTAGCGGTATAAGGCGAAACAAAATTCTCCAAAAACTTGCTAGCACAAGTCGTCTTTGTCCCAACCAAGTTGATGTTATCCTTGATTACGAGAGGCACGCCCCCCAAAACTCCGACATCACAGTTAGCCTTCCTACGCTCATCAATCTCCCTAGCACGAGCCAAACTCTCCTCACGGTATGTAGAGTTGAGTGCGTTGAGGTCAGCGGTCGCAGCAATTCGGTCAAAACAAGCCTCAACTAACTCCACAGAGGTAGCCTCTCCCGCTCTCAATTTCTCAATAATTTCAGTCAAACTACAATCCAAATAACTCATATTACTCCTCCACCACTGTTACAGGAACCAAAAATGCCGTATCTTCGCTAGCGGGAGCATTAGCAATAATCTCTGCCGCAGGCAAACTAGGTTTTATCACATCAGCCCTCAATTGTGTATCCGCATCAATCGTGTCCTCCAAAAGGTCGACTTTGCTAACATCGACCTTGTTGATTGCATCAACTTGCTCCAAAATTGCGTCAAATTCGCCCAAAAATTGATTAGCCTCATCATCAGAAAATTCCAAACGACTCAACTTTGCCAATTTTTTGACTTCTTGTATAGTAATACTCATCTCACACATCCTTTAATTAATACTTTTAACTATACCACAAACCACCATTTATGTCAATCTTTTTATTTGCGAGTTTTACTGATTTTTGGTCTAAAATTTACAAATTTCAAAAATCGCCACTAGGCAATATAATTTTACTACAACGCTCCCTTTTTAGACAAAAAGAGTGCTTTTACTTGCACTCCAATCATCACGCATTTTTAATAATAGCCAAAAATTCCTCTTCATTGAGTATTGCCACGCCCAAAGCCTTGGCTTTCTCATACTTACTCCCCGGCTCATCGCCCAACAAAACAAAACTCGTATTTTTGCTCACGCTAGACGAAACAGCGCCGCCGTTTTGCTCAATCAGTTTTGTTGCCTCTTGACGAGTAAGTGTAGGCAAAGTCCCAGTTAATACAAAAGTTTTGTCCTTGAACTTGCCACCGCCGGCCGCTTGATTGTACCTAATTTCCACACCAGCGTCCAGCAGCGCATCAATCGTCCTCGCATTATCCTCATCAGCAAAAAACTCCACAATACTACTCGCCACGACATCGCCTATATCACGAATACTACTGAGGTCAGCCTCATTTGCTTGACGCAGAGCAGATAATGTCGGAAATTTCTTTGCCAAATCTTTCGCCGTCTTGATGCCTACATTATTTATACCCAAGGCAAAGATAAAGTTGGCGAAATCGATATTTTTGCTCTTTTTGATACTCTCGATAATATTATTACTCTTTTTATCCTTGAAACTATCCAATTTCATTAAATCATCTAATGTGAGTTTATACAAATCAGATACCGAGCGAACATTAAGCTCGGAATACAACTGGTCGACAATTTTATCCCTAATACCCTCAATATTCATCGCATCTCTGCCACAAAAATGAATCAACCTCTCCTTAATTTGTCCTGCACAATTTTTGTTCGGACAAAATAAGTTCGCACCCACCTCGACCAAAAGTGAATTACAAACGGGACAGTTGATGATTTTGTGAATTGGGCGAGAATCGGGATAGTCCTGAGCAAGTCCTAGAATTTCAGGAATTACCTCATTACTACGCCTAATAAAGACTAGGCTATTGATTTTGACTTGTTTACGCAAAATGTCGTCCCAGTTGTTTAGCGTGGCACGACTGATTGTCGCACCTGCAATTTCCACTGGGTCGAGAACTGCAAGCGGCGTAACTTTACCTGTTCTGCCGA
This sequence comes from Christensenella sp. UBA4651, assembly GCA_002405615.1. Lineage (GTDB taxonomy): Bacteria > Bacillota > Clostridia > Christensenellales > UBA1242 > UBA7867. The sequence continues at coordinate 28,521 of DHMD01000030.1, forward strand.
CCTGCCAAATTACATCACGCAAAGTCGTGGTAACTTCTAGTGCCTCAAATTTGTATGCCAACGCCCATTTGGGGAATCGAATTGTAAAACCTAATTCTTCACGAGTCGACATCTCGTTAATTTTGATAACAACCCCGTCAATTAAAATGTCGATAATGTCCCTTTGCTTATCAATCTGATTGATAACCTCCATAATTCCTCGCAAATCCTTGCGCACTTCAAAGAAATTACCGACCAAAAACTTGTTTTGTATCAAGAAATCACGCAGTTCCACCTGAGTTGCAAAAGCCTTACCAACTATCACGGGGATACCATAGGCAAAAAAGTCGAGATTGCGGCTAGCAGTAACTTTGGGGTCGAGATTTCTAATTGCCCCCGCTACTGCGTTACGAGCATTTTTGAGAGGCCCATCCGTAGTCTTGTTGTACTTTTCTAGTTCGCTGAGTAGCATTACGCCCTCACCCTCTACTACAATATGCCCCTTAAAAGGTATAGACAAAGGCACACTTCGTATGGTTTTGACCTGCGCTGTTACATCTTCACCAACATTACCGTTACCACGAGTGGCAGCTTTGATTAAGTATCCGTCCTCGTATGTAAGCGCTAACCTTAAACCGTCAAATTTGTATTCCAGAGTAAACTCTGTATTTGGATACTCGCTCAATACTTTATCAACCCAAGCTGCTAGTTCGCCCTCGGTTTGAGCCTTGTCTAGGCTAAACAACCTCGACTCGTGAGTAACTTTGGTAAAGCCTTTTGCGACCATATCTCCGACTCTCTGCGTAGGACTATCGGGCAAAATATACCCCGTCTGTTTCTCCAAGTCTAGCAGGGTATAGTACGCAATATCATAATCTTTGTCCGACACAATCGGAGCGTCTAGTACATGATAATGATAGTTATATTTGTTGACTTTTGCCACCAAATCTTCTATCTGTTTTTTTACCTCATCATTCAAAACAACACTCATTTTACTCCCCTTTATTCGCCTTTGCGTTTGAGAATTTGCAACGGAGCGTATTCAAGGCTCAACGTCTTGCACCCCATACCACCAAAATCTATTGTTACCATTTTATTTGAAATCAGCCCACTATCGTCAATAATAGTACCCACGCCAAATTTAGGGTGCAGAACTTGTATTCCACGGATATATCCAGAAAAGTCCTTTTTTTGCTCGCTCACACGATTATTTATCAACTGCTTGATAGATTGTGTAGAACCAACCTTTTTGGTAGGATAAGGGTCTACCCCAACATCAACCATAGCATCGAGATTTCTGCGGTTCATCTCCTCAAAGCCCATTTCTTTGAGAAATCTGCTAGGATCCTTGTATTTTACCTCATTGTACATAAAACGCTGGCGGCTGCGAGTGAGATAAAGCCTCTCCTCTGCACGAGTTACCGCAACATATGCAAGTCTACGCTCCTCCTCAATATCGCTAGGACGCTCACCGCCACGAGTAATTGGGAACAGCCCCTCCTCCATAGCGATGACAAACACGACCTTAAATTCCAACCCTTTGACAGCGTGTATAGTACTCAACAAGCAGTAGTCCTCTTCCTCCCCGACAGAATCAATATCGCTAACCAAGGTAATAGATTCTAGGTATTCAGATAGCCCCGACTCGGGGTTACTCTCCTCAAAGTCCTTGACCGCATTACAAAACTCTCGAATGTTCTGCATTTTGTTGTATTCTTCGTCATTGTCCATATCAAAAGACTGCTCAAAGCCGACTTTGTCCACCATATAATTTGCAAATTCACTCAGCCCCATTTCCTCGCTAGTTTCACGCAAATCAAGGTACAATTCCGCAAAGTCCGCGAGTTTCTTCTTTAACCCAGCGGCGAACGGATATTGATTGTAATTTAGAATTACATTTAATAGGCTGCCGCTACCCGCATACTGCTTGATTTGCTCGATACTGTTTTCTCCTATTCCACGCTTCGGATAATTAATTATACGCAAAATGCTATCATTATCACGAGGGTTGACAATCGCACGCAAATAGCCGACTACATTCTTGATTTCCACACGCTCAAAGAAGCGGAAACCGCCCAGCATTTTGTATGGAATATTGTAGCTCAACATATACTGCTCTAACAAGCGTGAGGGAGCGGTTAGCCTCATTAGAACCGCAATATCTGAGTACCTCATACCCTCTTTTAGCACCAAATCTCGGATAGTGCGAGTAACAAAGTCCGCCTCATCTCGGTCGCTACTACCGATATAGTACTTAACTTCGCACCCCTCTTG
>DHMD01000032.1 GCA_002405615.1 Christensenella sp. UBA4651
TCGATAAGTGCGTCAACAGCCTCTTGGAGCATACGTTTTTCGTTTCTGATAATAACATCAGGAGCAGCCAAGTCAATCAATTTTTTGAGACGGTTGTTTCGGTTGATAACCCTACGGTACAAGTCATTTAAGTCGCTGGCAGCGAACCTACCGCCCTCCAATTGAATCATTGGACGCAATTCTGGTGGCAAAACTGGCAACACATCGAGAATCATCCAACGAGGGTTGTTACCACTCTTTAAGAAAGCCTCAACGGTTTCAAGTTTCTTGATTGCCTTTAATTTACGAGCACCCTTTGAGTTAGCGACAATGTCCTTTAACTCCTTGCTCTCTTTTTCTAGGTCGATTTCGGAAAGCAATTCTCTGATTGCCTCACCACCCATACCTACACGGAACGCACCAGCGCCATATTTTTCTAGTGCATCACGGTACTCTTTGTCGGTAATAACCTGTTTCTTCTCAAACTCGGTTTTGCCCGGGTCAAGAACGATGTAACTAGCGTAGTACAAAACTTGTTCAAGGTTCTTGCTAGTCATATCGAGGATACTACCTACCTTACTACTACCGCCACGAACAAACCAAATGTGGCTAACTGGGGTAGCGAGCTCGATATGTCCCATACGCTCTCTACGAACTTTACTACGGGTGATTTCCACACCACATTTTTCACAGTGGTGTCCTTTGTACCTAACTCTCTTATATTTACCACAATGACATTCAAAGTCTTTTTTAGGTCCGAAAATGCGCTCACAAAACAAGCCGTTAATTTCAGGCTTTAAGGTACGATAATTTATTGTTTCTGGTTTGGTAACCTCACCATGAGACCACTCTCTAATCTTCTCTGGTGAAGCAATACCGATTTTTATTGAGTCAAAATTTTTTAATTCAAACATTTATCGCTACACTCCTATTCATCAAAATCATCATCAAACAGGTTACCAGCATTGAACGCATCTTCATCATTTTCTATTTGATTAAATTCGCTTTCGCTAATAATATCATTTGACTCGCCTTCAATATCATCAAAGTTGAGTTCAATTTCTTTTTGCTCATCGTTGTGAGTTTTTGCCATACTTGGGATGTCGATGTCGTCATTTGTAAGTTCGGTCAACTCGATTTCACGGTTGTCCTCGGTCAAAATCTTGATATCCATACCCAAAGATTGCAACTCTTTTACCAATACCTTGAATGATTCAGGGATACCTGGTTCAGAGATAGGTTGACCTTTTACAATTGATTCATAAACATTGTTTCTACCAGCAATATCGTCTGATTTGATAGTCAACATCTCTTGCAACAAGTTTGCCGCACCATAACCCTCCAATGCCCAAACGTCCATTTCGGAGAATCTCTGACCACCGAACATTGCCTGACCACCCAAAGGTTGAGCGGTAACAAGTGCGTAAGGTCCGATACTACGAGCATGCATCTTGTTATCAACCATATGGGTAAGTTTAAGCATATACATATAACCAACTGTAACTCTGTGGTCAAATGCCTCACCAGTACGACCATCGTAAAGCACCATTTTGGCGTCATCATCGAGGTTGTTTTGGCGGTACAATTCGCTAATTTGCTGCTCGGTTGCACCATCAAATACTGGGGTTGCAACTTTCCAGCCTAGAACTTTGGCAACTCTACCCAAGTGAACCTCGAGCAACTGACCAATGTTCATACGGCTAGGTACACCTAGTGGGTTCAAAACAACATCCACAGGTTGACCGTTTGCCATAAATGGCATATCTTCGCTAGGCAAAATTCTAGAAACGATACCCTTGTTACCATGACGACCTGACATTTTGTCGCCGACTGACAACTTTCTCTTTTGAGCGATATATACTTTAACAAGCATATTAACGCCCGCTTCGAGTTCGTCCTTGTTTGCTCTACTGAAAATTTGAACATCTACTACGACCCCTGCACGACCGTGTGGCACACGCAGACTGGTATCTCTAACTTCACGAGATTTTTCACCGAAGATAGCACGCAAAAGTCTCTCCTCAGGAGTAAGTTCGGTTTCACCTTTTGGAGTAACCTTACCTACCAAGATATCGCCTGGGCGAACCTCTGCGCCGACACGGATAATACCATTTTCATCCAAGTTTTTGAGAGCATCTTCACTCAGATTTGGAATATCACGAGTGATTTCCTCATTACCGAGTTTGGTAGCACGACACTTTACATCTTCTACTTTTAGAGTGATTGAGGTGTAAATGTCCTCTTTTACCAAACGCTCATTAATAAGGATAGCATCCTCGTAGTTGTAACCTTCCCAGTTCATAAAGGCTACTAGCATATTTCTACCCAAAGACAACTCACCATTGCAGGTTGACAAACCATCGGCAATTACATCGCCTTTTTTAACACGCTCACCCTCTTTTACGATAGGCTTTTGGTTAAGGCAAGTATCTTTCGTAGTTTTTGCAAACTTTGTCAATTTTTTCTTGTGGATGTTGCCCTCATCGTCCATAATGTCGATTTCGGCGGAATCCATATATTTTACCACACCATCGCAGTCTGCTAGCACCAACGCACCACTGTCTTTTGCAGCACGGTATTCTAGTCCAGTACCAACGATTGGCGCTTCTGTTTTTATCAAAGGCACAGCCTGACGCTGCATGTTACTACCCAACAAAGCACGGGCAGCATCATCGTTTTCCAAGAATGGAATACAAGAAGTAGCCACAGAAATCATCTGTCTAGGAGAAACGTCAACATAATCAACCTCGCTACTTGGTACTTCGATAACTCTATCCTTGTAACGACAAATTACAGTCTTGTTGATAAAGTGTCCCTCATCATCAAGAGGCTCAACTGCCTGAGCAATCTTACACTTTTCTTCAACGTCTGCCATAAGGTAAACGACTTCTTTTGTAACGACACCCTTTTCTTTGTCAACCTTTTTGTAAGGAGTTTCCAAGAAACCGTATTCGTTAATCTTGGCATAAGTTGCCAAAGAGTTAATCAAACCGATTGACTGACCTTCTGGGGTCTCAATCGCACAGATTCTACCGTAGTGGGTGTAGTGAATATCACGAACTTCTGCACCTGCACGGTCTTTACGGACACCACGAGGGCCAACCGCAGAAACCTTACGCTTTTGAGTAAGTTCACTCAATGGGTTTACCTGATCCATACTTTGAGACAGTGGGCTAGTTTTCATAAAGTCCATAAATGCTTTGGTTACATGGCGGGCGTTTACAATAGTGCTTGGGGTTGCCTGTGTCAAGTCTTGACCTTGCATACTTTCTCTGGCTACTGTAGCCATCTTCGCCATACCAGAGTGCATAGCGATATTTACCAACTCACCTACACTACTAACACGACGGTTAGCTAAGTGGTCGATATTATCAATAGTACCGATACCCTCGGTCAAGTCGAGCAAGTAACTGATACTAGCCAAAATATCATCAATTACGATGTGGCGGTTAATGAGTTCTTCTTGGTGTTCTTTTACGATTTCGAGTTTTGCGTCCTTTGTCTTGGCATCTTTTGTAAGTTCCAAAAATACAGGATAGTTAATCAACTCGTAAATACCGTAATCACGTGGGTTGCACTTGATAATTGAGTCGAGAGCGACACGGTTGTTACCACGCATAAGGTGCTTTTTGCCGTTTTGCAGCAAAACCCAAACCTCGTTGATACCAGAGTTTTGAATCATATTTGCTTGCTCTTGGGTAATTTCTGTTCCCTCTGGCAAAACAGTGCCATTGATAACCAACTCTTGTCCCAGAGTCAATCCCGGCAAACGGTTGCAAAGGTTCAACTTTTTGTTGAATTTGTAACGGCCAACTTTTGCCAAGTCGTATCTCAAATTTGTAAAGAATGTGTTGAAAATGAATGTCTTGATAGTTTCTGCACTAGGCAATTCACTAGGCTTCAACTTCTTTGACAATTCGAGCAAAGCTTCTTCCTCAGTTTTTTGAGTTTCCTGCTCCAATGTGTTGAGTATGAGTGGGTTATTACCGAAAAGATTGGCAATATCAACCTCTGAACCTAGTCCGAGACCTTTGAGCAAGATACCAGCTGAAACCTTGACACTACGATCCATAGTTACACGCAAAGTGTCTTTTGGTGTTTGCTCAAATTCTAGCCACATACCTCTGGTAGGGTTGAGGCTGGCTAGATAGAAGGTCTTACCAGTGTTTTTGTCTTCAATAGCATCATAGTAGACACTAGGGCTACGCACGATTTGACTAACAACCACACGGTCAACACCGCCAATAAGGAACGAACCTGTGTCAGTCATTAGTGGTACTTCACCGAGCATAATGTTTTGGTCAATGGCCTCACCTGTTTCTTTGTTAATCAAACGAGCATTAACTCTAATAGGCGCGCTATAAGTGAGTGCACGCCTACGGCACTCGTCAACAGGATACTTTACAGCAGAATAGTCAATACTGTAATCCAAGAAATGCAGCTCAACTTTGCCGCTAAAATCCTCGATAGGAGAAAACTCGGCGATAGTTTCACCAATCCCCTTTTCCAAAAATTCCTTATAAGTTTCTCTCTGAATACCAACTAGATATGGCATCTCGATAGGCTCATCGACACGAGCGAACGAAACACGCTCCGTCTTACCACACATAACTTTTCTGATTGATGATTTTTTTGTTTCATTGTTTGCTGGCATTAAACATTATCTCCTTGTAAAACATATTTTTTGTTTAATAAAAAGTTGCCAAGTAGAATACTTTTGTGCTATATTAGATATTATAAAGGCATATCAAGAACAATTTTGTGAAAAACTATGAGAAATGCTAGGCGACAAAAAAATATGCTTCTTCGTTCCAAGCACTTGATTTTGGGCATTTAAGCCCCAAGTATTAAATTTTATTGATAAATAATCCCAAATAAACTCAATATTCCCCACCAAACACTCTTTATATGAATATAATAGTTTTATAAGTATAGCATAAAACATAATTGTTGTCAACATAAATTTGGTAAAAATTTTTAGATTAAATTGAGGTAACTATGCAAAAGCAAAACAACGATGAAATGGCTCTATCAGCGAGAATTACTCTTGCGCTAGAAAAATATGGAACAACGGCAATTTCGACTATCCTAAAAAAAGACAAAGAAACGAGTGCCGTCTATTCCCTATATAATATACCGTATAGCAAAGACAAAACTGACCCATTGAGGCAATTTGACTGGCACTGCCCTAAATTTGTGGCGGGGTCTGTCCGTCCTACCCCTATGCCGACACTTTTTTATATCCACGGCGGGTCTTGGACTGCGGCGGACAAAAGTATATTTACCTTGGTTGCCAAGGATTTTGCGGAACAGGGGCTAATTGTGATAAATATCAATTACCGACTACTCCCTGAGGTGGAATTCGAGGACGTGTACCACGATGTTGCGGAATGTATCAGCTATTGTATCGAAAATGCGGAAATGTTTGGTATAGACAAGAGTCAAATTTTTGTCGGTGGCGACAGTGCAGGTGGGCATTTGTCTAGCCTAATTGCAGCAAACAAGCAACTAGGCAAGCTAAAAGTTGACTGCACAATCAAGGGTTGCATCCTTTTTTATGGGGTATTTGATATCTCTCATTTGCACAAATTGAGTTTCAGAGCGTGTCGCTCTATTGGCAAGCATTTTGAGGAGGTTTACAGAGAAAAACCGCAGGAATTGACACAATTTTACCACGATTACTCGCCAATGCAGTTGGTTACCAAGGACTTCCCTCCTGCTTTTGTCGCTGCGGGCGAAGTCGACTCCCTTACCGCTACCGAGTCAAAGCCGTTCATCCAAAAACTCACAGATTTGGGTGTGGAATGTGATACCATCATATTCCCTAAAATTAGGCGAGATGCAAGGCACGCTTTCATAAACTTGCACACAAAGGCACGCAGTCAAACGATGGACAGGGCGTACGCATTTTTACGCAGGCACATAACAACACCTCTCGAAAAAGCAATCGCAACAAGCAATATTCCAAATCCGTACAAAAAAAGACCTATTTAGTCTAACTCGCAAGACTAATAGGTCTTTTTTATTCATCGTCTGATGATTTTTGCTCAAATTTGAGATGAGTGCGTTCTGGGTGCGTCAAAGCGCTCAAAATATGCTCATGCACCTCAGGGATATGAGGATTAAGCTCTGCGATATATTTTTTGATAAACTCCCGCTCTGTGTGCTTGTCGGCGGGGCAATCGTTGTGGAAAATTGGCAAATTCTGCGAAACGGCGGTAGTTTCACTTTCCCAAATTAAAATCATTGGTCTGATAACAGTCATACCTGTTCTATCCAAATGCGTTACTGGCGCAAAAGTGGACAAGCGACTCTCATACACCATGGACAAGAAAAATGTTTCGATTAGGTCGTTTGCATGGTGTCCTAATGCAATTTTGTTGCACCCCAAAGCCTTCGCCTCATTAGCGAGCATTCCTCTACGCAATCTCGCACAAAGTGAGCAAGGATTACTCTCCTTGCGAACTTCAAACAATAATTCGTAAATTCTCGATGGAATAATCTTGTGTTCTACACCCAAAGAATTGCAGTATTCGGTAATTTTGGACAAATCAGACTCGCCGTTGTGCATATCAATAGTAATTGCCAATAACTCAAACTTTTTGGGATAGTAACGCTGAATTTTTGCCAAAAAAGTGAGCAGGGCTAGGCTATCTTTCCCACCGCTCAATCCGATAGCGATTTTGTCGCCGTCCTGTATCATATCATATTTCTCAATCGCCTTGCGAACTCTACCTTCCGCCTTGCTTCTCATAATTTTTACCTCTCAATAATTTGTAGTTATTTTATCAAAACACCACAATTTTTTCAATAGAAAGTCATTAATTTGCAAAAAATTTTGTTTTTTACACAATTTTGTAACTTTTTGCATAAACCGAGCATATTTTAATACTAAATCTTGCGAGGTAAAAATGGCAACACCACATCCTTATATAATTAATATGGTAGCGGACTATTATTTGGGCAACAAATCGACAATGCGAGAATGCGGCAAACACTTTGGGCTGGGCAAAAGCACTATTCACAACTATCTACACAAGTATCTCAAAAAAGTAGACCCGTCAAAATACGAAAAAGTGAGTGCGTTATCGCAACTCAACTTTTCGCAAAAACATATTCGTGGTGGTATGTCCACCCGCAAAAAATTTAATAAAGTTTAAGTTTACGCTTGCTGAGCGCATACCAGCAAACAAAGCCAGCAGCAATCACGACACAGCAACCACCCGAGGCGTACAACCAAATTGCGTTTGGTTGTTTTTCCCATTTTGCATAAAGCGTAACTGGTGTCGTGAACAGGTAAAATTTGCCGACCTGAGTTCCCTCACGACAATCCTCTGTTGTGTACCAACCAGCAAAAGTGTAGCCGTCCTTTTGTGGCGTGATATTTGTCAACAAACCTTTTTGCCCATTGTAATCATAGGCATAATCCATACCCGAGCGGAATGCGATTGAATCCAGTCCCAGCGTTTCATCGGCAAAAGTAATCCTATAATCTAGCTTTGCAAACTTGCCATATAGCCTTGTGTCGCCTGTTACACCACTCAAACGAGTGATTTTATTTTGATAATTTGAGTCGCTATACCACCCCAAGAACTCGTGCCCAGCACACTTTGGCCGATACTCCGCCTTTGTTAGGTCGATATCGGTTGCAGCCGTAACTTTGTTATTTAACTCGGCAAATCCAGTAGCGGAAGTAATTGTACCATATTCCACCCCAGAGTAAGAGAACGCAAGCGAGTACTCCTCCAACTCCCAATAGGCGTAAAGTTTAATAACATCGCCGTCCGCATAATCTCTCACATCGGCGGCGGTTAACTCGTATTTATCGTTTCTAGTCGTTGGTAGTGGTGCATTTTTGTTAAATCCCCAATAACCGAAAATATAACCTGTTTGGGTTGATAAGGGGCTCTCCAACACCAACGGCAAATCTGATACCAAAACGGAAACAGGATTCTCGGTCGTGAGTGGAGTATGTGCCTCGTCAGAATCAAGATACTCTATTCTGTACTCGGTAATTTCGGGATTTGACTCATCGGCAGAAGCCGCACGCATACTCAAAAAACCGCCTCCGACAAACAGACACAGGCAGAGCAAAGCGGAAATCAAAATTGAATAAATAGACTTTTGCTTTTTCATCTAATATACCTCGATAATATTATAACCGAAAAATGCTATAAAATCAATCAATTTGAAAACTAATTTACTCAAAAATCGACAAAAAAGAACTCCCGCAAAATTCGGGAGTCCTAAATACACTTCTTCAAGAGAAATTAGCTAGTAATAATACTCTTGATTTCGTTTAGCTGTTCAAGGTTGAGAATTTCAATCTTCTTGTGAGCGTCTTGGTATGCTAATTTGATGATTTGTGGGTAGTCGCCCTCATCTACTTTTTTTAGCATAATGTCAGCAAGTTCGATTAACTCTTCCTTGGTTTTGTAGTCGATTGAGGTCAAAATTTTCTCAAAAACATTGTAACTCATCTCTACAACTTTTGGGTCGTCCATACTTAAATTTTCCATAATAAAATACCTCTCAAATCATCAAAATTACATTCTTTCTTGCGCTTGCTCATTGTCAGACTTTTTGCCATCAGCGCCTTTTGAATTGCCGTCTTCTGTTTTGCTCTCCTTGTTTTCACTCTGTTCATCAGTGTGAACATCATCCTTTGAGCTGATGTCATCTTGATTTACAAAGTCATCTGTAATTTGAGTCTGTTTTACCGTGCTCGAACGGCTAACAACATCAATCGTACTCTGAACCAACGCATTTTCACGCAAATCTTTGGCTTCTTTGGTTTCATCAACCAACTCTACATCGTCGAGAATAGCATAAACAGTATCTCTCAAAGTATCTTTGAGCAACTCTCTACCTCTCTCAATTTTTTGCGCTTTGGTAATTTTACCACTCTGCCATGCCAATTCGTGTTCTCCAACAGTTTCAAGCATCTTATTTAACTTGGCTACTGTAATTTTGTCGCCCTTCAAATTGCCCTGGTTAACTGTAATAAATTCCTTTACACGGTGCATTATATAGCTTGTGTATTTGTCGATTTCTTGAACCGCTCTACTTTCCTCAGGGAAACTTTGCTTATTGTATCTAGGGTCTTGCTTACCACTAACGCTCGGATACATCATTACAGTTGCAACAGCAGCGATAGACGCACGCTCTTTGTTGTAATTCTGCATTTGAGCGAGTTTCGCTCTGTATTCAGGGTCTTTGCAGGTTTTGAGTTCCTTGGCACTTTGGGTGCACATAGCCATCTTGTCGGCAGAATACTCCATAACCAACTCGTACAACACACCTCTACATTTGCTAGCAGCATCTGTCTTGGTCGATGTAAATGTTTCCATTTCCATTCCACGAGCCACCTCATAGAACTCGATAGATTTGAGAACTGGTTTAGTAACTTTTGCTTTCTTTTCTTTAATAACCTTTGTTCCCTCTTCTTTGAAGAAAATGGCTTGGCCAGTACTACCCTTAGGTCCGAGAATAATTACAGGCTGTCTTACCACGCCATCAGTTTGTGAACTGCTTGGTGATTGAGTTGCCCCCGTAACGGTTGGTTTTTCTTGCGAAACTTCTGCCTCTTTGCGGCTATACCTGTCCAAAGTTTGTTGAACTAAACGCTTTCTCTCATTCTCTTCTTGTTGAGCAGGAGCAGAAATCATATGAGGCTCAGATTTTTGCAATTGCTGTGTCGCAGGTTGTGCCAGCACTTTTTGTGATTGAGGTTGCTTTTGTTGAGATTGCTTCTTCTCTTTTTCATAGAAATCACGGACGCTATTAAATGTAATATTATTGATTATTGTGATATAAGTCTGATTGTTGTATATCTGATTATTATTGATATTAATATTAATGTTTGGATTAGCAGTACTGTGTCCGTCATTGTTGCCGCCTTTGCCAGCCCCCCCATTACCGTCATTACCTTGCTCTTTTTGTTCAAGTTTATCAAGAGCAACTTCTCTACCTTTGAGGTAGCGAGCAAAAATTGCATTGATGTAGTTACGTTTCTCCTCATCTGACATAGGAGTCTTTGGTTGAGTTTCAGGTATTTCTGGACGCAAGTCAGGTCTATCAACAGGATGATTATTGTACTGTACTCGTGTCATTCTATCGAACACACCTTTCATTCTCTCACGATAAGTTTCTGGGTCATACATTGGGTCAACTGGTTGCGGTGCAGCAGGCTGTTCTTCGCTCTGTTGTCCTAACTGTGTTACCACACGATTTGCATCTGTTTGAGCGTCCGCTCTAAGTCTTGTATCAGGCGCTTGTGGACGCAAGTCAGGCCTATCAACAGG
>DHMD01000043.1 GCA_002405615.1 Christensenella sp. UBA4651
TAAACCTATTCAACCAATTCCTGCCACTCCGCAAGCACAGCCTAAACCTCTTAACACACAAGCGGCTGCACAAAATTTTGGTGCAGTTCGTCAGGTTACTCCACAAAATACTGTTCAACAGCCATTTGGAATGCAGACTCCTAACCAAGTAATTACACCACAAAACCCATATAACCCTGCCACACCAAATGTGATGCCAAATCAACATCAGACAATGCCGAATGCCGTTCCAAATTATCATCAACCTAGACCTGTTGTACAGCAACAACCCAACACATATGCACAACCTACAACTCAACATAGACCCGTTATGCAGCAGCCAATGCAACAACCTAGACCTTTTGTCCAACCAAAAACACAGCAGCCATGTGGCGGTATGCCAATGAACCAGCCTCAACAGACTAGACCTTTCACACAGCCTATACGCCCTGCCGTACAACCTCAACAATATGGCAAACCTCAGCCAGTCAGACCTGCTATGCCAAATACTCCTAATATGGCTCCAAACTTCTTTAACCCAGGTCAACAAAAACCTAGACCTTTTGCTCAACCATATAACCCAACGGGACAAGGACAAAGACCTGTCAACCCGCAACAACCAAATGTTGCAAACAATCCAAATAATTATATTCCAAATAATTTTAGACCAACCAATCCGAATAACCCAAACAATCAAAATGGAACTAACAACAACGGAACAAATAACGGTTGGTAATACACAACACGGCTTTGTCGCCTTTATCTAGGCAGAACATTCGCCGTGTTTTTTGTTTTCCGTATCCCCTCCTCTACAACAACAATATCTATTCTCAAATCAAAATTTGTCGAATTAGTACCAAAATTTTGGCATAATCATTTGCCGTATAGCATAAAATGTGTTATAATACACTTGGTATGCGTGGCATATTAGGTGCGTTACACCACCACACATCAAATATTTTACAAGGAGATTTGAGTATGCAAAAAGCGTATTTGGGTTTGGACTGGATTATTAGCTTGATTTTGGCTATTATCCCTGTTACAAACATCGTTTTGGGTATCGTAACTCGTATTCAGAGAAAGAACTGGTTGGGTTTGATTCTCAACATCATTTTGGCTCCGATTTTCTACGTTATCGACCTTGTTACGATGATTATAGCTAGAGATGTAACAATTTTGGCATAACTATGCTTAATCAAAAAGAAACAGACTATATTTAGCCTGTTTCTTTTTTGTTCCAAAAAATCACTCGTCCGAACTTAATTCGCCCAAGCGTTGAGTTTTTGCAATTTTCTCGTCCAGCCAATTCCCGATAAACTCATACACTTCTTCTCTAAAAGTTTCATTCAAGATTTCGTGGTAGCCATTCTCCCATAACTTGTATGTTACATCTTTTACGCCGATTTTCCTATACAATTTAGGTAATTTATCGATTAATTTATGATTTTTGCCACCCAGAGGGTCGCTATCCCCACTCGTAATCAACATCGGCAAATCTTTATCCACCATTTTTAGCCCCGCTTTACGGTATAACCTAGTCAAACCACCGAAAAACGACCTATAAAATTGCGCCGAACAAACCGCCCCACAATAAGGGTCAAGCAAATACTCCTTATACTTCTCCTCATCGTGAGTGAGCCAGTTTCCGTCCTTTTTACCCTTGCTATATGCCCCAAAAGTCATTTTGTATATCATTTTAGCCCTAGCGTCCTTGCCACAAAAAGCCTTGGTAACCTTTGCAACGAATTTCCCCGCATAGGCGTCCATTCGCCCCTTAAAGCACGATGACCCCATAATGACAACGCCGCTATGCATATGATAATTTTGAATAAAAGTCTGGGTAATAAAACTCCCGAAACTATGCCCCATAGCTATCAGCGGCAACTTGTATGTACCGATAAGAGTATCCGCCAATTTCATATTATCACGCACAATATCACTAAACAAGTCGCCCGAATAAATGCTAACCTGCTCTGGCGCTCCCGCAGTCCGCCCATGACTACGGCAATCAGGAACTACCAAAATGTATCCCCTACCATTCAAATATCTAGCAAAGTCATCATACCTAAGCCCGTGCTCCACCATACCGTGAGCCAACAAAATTACCGCTTTGGCTTGCGAAATATTGTCCCAAACACGCACATAAATATCATAATCATTATATCCCTTGTAAAAAAACGACCTAAAAGTACTCTTTTTCTCAACAATTTCGTTTTTATTCAACTCGTCAAAAGCCCTCTTTTTGCTCACATTTTTGGCTTGCAAATTGTTGAAATCTTCGCTCATTTCCACATTTTCCACCTTGTTTTCCACTTCTTCCATACCCTTTAACTCCTTATTCTTTTAATTTATTATAAATAAAATTGCCAAAAATATCAAATAAATTAAGCAACAAAATTCCCAATCAGCCAATTAATACGCAAAAATACCATAAAAATTAACAAAAAATAATCTCAAATTAATAAAAAATATAAAAATTCACAACCAACACCGAAATCAAATTAACAAAAAACATACAAAAAATGCTCAAAAAATGCAAAAAAATAAGGCAAAACATCACTTTTGCCTTACTTTTATATATCTATTATATTATTTTTTAGATTTCATCATCGTCTGATTTATCCAAATATTTGGAAATATTATCGCTAACCTCATCAAACTCATCAGGCTCACTATTTGCGACCTCAGTTTCCATTTCCATTGTCGCTACACCGTCAGCATTATTTGCCGCTGCCTCATGTGCCGCCTCGTTACTATTGTACTCCTCAGCAAATTCGGTAGCAGTTGGCAAGCCGTCATCTTCCTCAGGCTCATTTGCTTCAGGCTCAACGGTCGCAATACTGGTAATTGTATTACCCGCACGAAGTTTCATCATTCTCACTCCGATACTTGTCCTACTTACTTTACGGACATCGTTACTACTAATCCTAATAGTCATACCGTTATTTGTAATGAGCAAAATGTCGTCATTAGCATTGATTTGACGCAAGCCCACAATATCGCCCGTCTTGTCATTAAACTCGCCAGCACGCACACCCATACCGCCACGGCTCTGCAAACGATATTCGTTAATATCCGTCCTCTTACCGAAGCCGTTAGCAGTGATGGTCAGCACCTCATTATTTGAGTTTATCACGCACATATCAACCAAAGTTGCACCCTCTGGCAAACGCATAGCACGCACGCCACGAGCCAACCTACTCATTGCACGGATATTCCTCTCGTTAAAGCGAATACACTTACCAATACTGCTAGCAACCAAAATGTCCTCGCCACCTTTGCTGCGCTCGACCTTGATTAACTGGTCGCCCTCGTCCAAAGTAATGGCACGCTTCCCGACTTTCATAATGCTAAAGAATTGCGAAATCGGGGTTTTCTTGATAATACCATTCTTGGTAACCATTACGAGATAGCCGTCAGGGCTAACTTCGTCCACATATTCGTCCGTACCCTCGCCCTCGATAGCCTCTTGGTAAATCGGATTTTCTTGCGAAATCACATTGCCCTCGTCATCGACAGCGTGTACATCGTCCACTGGCGTATACTCGACCTTGCGTCTACCATTCAGCATATCATAAGGCAAGCAAATTACCGCAGTCGTGTACTCATCTTGGTTAAATTGCAATAGGTTAATCATCGCTCTACCCTTGCTCGTCTTGCTACCCTCTGGGATTTCGTACCCCTTGATTGAGTAAACACGCCCAAGGTTAGTAAAGAACAGCAAGTTATCGTGTGTATTCGCCACAAACAACCTATTAATATAGTCGTTGTCCTTTGACTTGTGAGTAGTCATACCCACGCCGCCACGGTTTTGCTGATGGTACTCGGATAGCGCCATACGCTTGATATAGCCTTGCGACGTCATCGAAATAACCATATCTTCCCTAGCAATCAAGTCCTCAATGTCAAAATTACCAATATCGTGGCTAATTTCCGTTTTGCGGACAGTACCATATTTTTCCTTGATTTCGGTCAACTCTTTCGCAATAATTGCTACGACTTTGTGCGGATTGTCGAGAATTGACTGCAATTCAGCAATCAAGGCACGCAAATCGTTCAATTCTTGCTGCAATTTCTCAACTTCGAGAGCGGTAAGTCTAGCCAATCTCATATCGAGAATGGCATTCGCCTGTCTCTCCGACAACTCAAAACTGCGGCACAAATTACTCATCGCCTCAGCACGCTCACGGCTAGTCTTGATTATTCTAATAACCTCATCAATATTAGCCAAAGCAATAACCAAGCCCTCAATGATATGCTCACGCTCTTTTGCTCTTTCTAGGTCGTACTTTGTCCTACGCACAATGATTTGCTTCTGGTGTTCTAGGTAGTAGTAGAGCATTTCTTTTAGGTTCAGCACCTTTGGCTCACCATTTACCAGTGCCAAGAAGATAATACCGTTACTTACCTGCATTTGCGAATGCTTGAACAACAAGTTCAGCACGACTTGCGGGTTCGCATCTCTCTTTAATTCGATTACGATACGCATACCTTGACGGTCAGACTCCTCACGAATGTCCGAAATGCCGTCAATTTTCTTATCCTTTACAAGGTTCGCAATCTGCACAATCAACTGCGCCTTGTTTACCTGATAAGGAATTTCGGTAACCGCAATACGCACCTTGTTGCCATCGTCCTCTATGTCAGTTTTTGCCCTAATGATTACCTTACCATGTCCAGTCTTGTACGCTTGACGCACACCCATACGCCCCATAATCAGACCACCCGTTGGGAAGTCTGGCGCTTTGACATATGTCATCAACTCGTCAATCTCGATATCGGGATTGTTAATGAGTGCAATTACACCGTCAATTACCTCGCCCAAATTGTGTGGCGGGATACTGGTAGCCATACCTACGGCGATACCGTCCGAACCATTAACCAATAGGTTTGGGAAACGAGCAGGCAGCACACTAGGTTGTTGCAGCGTGTCATCATAGTTTGGCACAAAATCCACGCTATCTTTCTCAATATCACGCATCATTTCGCCCGCAAGCTTACTCATTCTCGCCTCGGTATAACGCTGCGCCGCAGCAGGGTCGCCATCAACACTACCGAAGTTACCTTGACCATCAATCAGGGGCGCACGCATAGCGAAAGGCTGAGCCAATCTAACCAGAGCATCATAAACCGCACTGTCGCCGTGAGGGTGGTATTTACCCAAAACATCACCGACAATACGAGCCGACTTACGGAAAGGCTTGTCATTTGTGTAGCCCTGCTCGTGCATACTATACAAAATTCTGCGGTGAACAGGCTTTAATCCGTCCCGCACATCGGGTATCGCACGGCTAACATTTACCGCCATAGCATAAGCGATGAAACTCTTTTTCATCTCGTCTACCACAGCAACCTTGGTAATATTCAAATTTTCATTGCTAAAAGATTTTTCTTCCATAATAATATTCCCTATGCTTTTTATTTAATTATATCACACCAAATCCGCCCGAAAGCAGACTTGGGACACACTTTTTTGATTAAATGTCGAGGTCCTCAACCAATTTTGCGTTTTTCTCGATAAATTCACGGCGCAATTCTGGCTGCTCACCCATCAGTAGTGAGAAAATCTGGTCAGCCTCAAAGGCATCGTCCATAGTTACCTGCAACATCGACCTAGTTTCAGGGTTCATAGTGGTTTCCCAAAGTTGCTCTGCATTCATCTCACCTAGACCTTTGTAACGCTGCAATTCGTAGCCCTTACGCCCTACGCTATCTAGGTAGTTATTCAAATCGTCATCGTTAAAGAAATACCTATCCCCGCTCGACCTATGCACCTTATAGAGAGGTGGCTGCGCAATGTACACATGCCCATGCTCAATTAGCGGCCTCATAAAGCGGAAGAAGAAAGTCAGCATCAATATCCTAATGTGGCTACCGTCTACATCAGCATCGGTCATACAAATGATACGGTTATATCTCAATTTTGACTCGTCAAAGTCCTCGTGAATACCGCAACCAAAAGCAGTAATCATCGCCTTGATTTCGGCATTTTCTAGAATTCTGTGCAATCTCGCCTTTTCAACATTCAATATCTTACCACGCAGTGGAAGTATCGCCTGAAATCTGCGGTCTCGCCCCTCTTTCGCCGTACCGCCCGCACTATCACCCTCTACGAGGTAGATTTCGCAAAGGCTAGAATCCTTGCTAGTACAGTCAGCGAGTTTACCTGGCAAGGTAGTACTCTCCAACACGCCCTTTCTACGGGTCAATTCACGAGCAGAACGAGCAGCATCTCTCGCCCTCTGCGCCGTTACACATTTTAGCACCAACTCACGCCCGATTTGCGGGTTTTCCTCCAAAAATGTGCCGAACCCGTCCTGCATAGCTTTCTCCACATAGCCACGCATTTCCGAGTTGCCGAGTTTGGTTTTGGTTTGTCCCTCAAATTGCGGCTCGGTCAGTTTTACCGAAATAATGGCACAAATCCCCTCACGGACATCTTCGCCCGCCAACTTCTCATTTTCTTTGAGAATTTTATTCTGCACACCGTAATCGTTAATAATTTTTGTCAACGCATTCTTGAACCCGACAAGGTGCGTACCACCCTCCTCGGTATTGATGTTATTCGCATAAGCGTGCATAGTTTCATTATATCCGTCATTGTATTGGAAGCAGATTTCCACCTGATAATCGTCCGCCTCTTTGTTGATATAGAGCGGCTGCGGAAAAATCACTTCTTTCCCCTTGTTTAGAGCCTCTACAAACTCCACGATTCCGCCCTCATAGTGGAAAGTTTCGCTACGTTCTCTCCCCTCTCGCTCATCAGTCAGAGAGATAGACAAGCCTTTGTTCAAGAAAGCGATTTCTTTGAACCTGTTTTTCAGCGAATCGTAATTAAAGTCCACCGTTTCAAAAATTTCAGGGTCGGGCAAAAATGTAACCCTAGTACCAGTTTCCTTTGTCGTACCTACAACAGTTAGAGGGTTTTGCGGAATGCCACGCTTGTAATCTTGATGATAGATATTGCCATTTTGGTACACATCAACTTCAAGGTCGGTAGAGAGTGCGTTTACGACACTCAAACCTACGCCGTGCAAACCACCGCTGATTTTGTAACCCTTGCCGCCGAATTTACCACCAGCGTGCAATTTGGTTAGCACTACCTCAACCGCCGATTTGTGCTCCGTCTTGTGCATACCAGTAGGAATACCACGCCCGTTATCACGCACGCTACAAGCACCATTTTTGAGCAGTGTTACCGAAATAGTATCACAGTACCCCGCCAAAGCCTCATCAATAGAGTTGTCCACAATCTCTATAATCAAGTGCTGCAAACCACGCTCGTCCGTACTACCGATGTACATACCTGGGCGTTTGCGTACTGGGTCCAACCCCTCCAATACCTGAATAGCGTCTTCCGTGTATTGTTCCGTAATTTTTTGTGTCATGTTCCTGATTCCTTTTACGCTTAAATTGCCTAGATTTACCCACCCAAAAACCAAAATTTTTATATACTATTCATAGTATATAAACAGGGTAAATTTTGAATATACTTTTAGACATAGAGATTATACCAAAAATTGTACAAAAAGTCAATTTTTATTCACAATTTTTTATAGAATAATTATTGCCTTTTGCATACAAAGAAATTCGTTAAAATTATTTAATTTTTTGCATATTTTTATGCCAAAACCAATAAATATGTGTATTTTTAATAAATTTTGTGTATAAGTATTGAAAATTATAAAATATTGTGCTATAATTAAGAGTAGTAAAGAAGTTTTATAGGGATTTGGAAAAAATAAAGGAGGGGCGGCTTATGTTCTGGATAGACATTGCTATTTTTGTTGTACTCGTTGGGTATTTTATAGTCGGGCTAGTACGTGGCTTTTTCCGTTCCTCCATGCGTTTCGGCAACACCGCACTAGCGTTATGCGCAGGAGTCCTCCTTGCCCCTACTCTCGCCCTTTTGTTTACCAATGTTTTTCATTTGGACACACCGCTTTCACAGGTCATATCAAACTCAATTTCTAGTTATTGCGTATCAGACACAGGCACACAACTAGACAATACTTACCTACACAAATTCGCCGAATTAACTCTCGGACACGAATACTGGTTAGACTATGCTGGCGGCGTAGAATCGGCAGAATTTATCGCAAAATTGAGTTACGCAATCACCGATTGCTTGATGGTTTTGTTTAGTTTCTTTATCGTATTTGGTCTAATGCGAATTATTGTGTCATTCATCTGCGGCTTTATCCGCTCAATCAATCGCAAACGCTCATACGGTTGGATAGCCCGAGTCTCGGGCGCATTTGTTTCGCTAATTGAGGGTGCTTGTATGGTTTTTGTAACATTTTGCGTTATTGGTTCAATTATGCCAGTTGCTCCCACCCTGCACCACACAATCCAAGACATACTAGCGAGTAACCCTGTAACAAATTGGCTATTTACCCTAACCCAAGACTTCCTAGACGCAGCGCTACTACCTTGGTTAATGAGGTTTTATATACAAATTTAATGCCGCAAATGCGGTTTTTATTTTGCTAAAATTTTGCAATTCTCCAAAGACAAAAAGAAAAAACAGGTTTCCCTGTTCTCTCCAAAATTCTATTCACCGTCAGTACTTGGTGTATCACTAAACTCTGTCAAACCTTTGAGCAAAGCGTCAGTCATTTTCAACTCGCCATTGTACTTAAAAGTAATGCTTTGAGTTACAGATTTGTCGCCATCTTTCATTGTTACAGAGCATTTCTTAATCAAATTATTGCTAATTTGCAAGGTTTCGATAGTATTTTTATCAGTACTCTCGAGAGTTACGCTAGCAGCACCAGCAATAGCCTTTGAACCGCCAGTTACTTGCAAACTCTCGCTAGCAGGTCTAACAAATTCTGCCATAATGTTGTACAAGTTCTTTTCCAAGTTTCTAATCATCATACTAGCCTGTGGGAAAGTACTAGAAGCATAGCTTGTAGCCTCATTCATAGTAGCAAAGGTCTTGTAACCCTTTGTGTCGCCCTCTTTGCCGTTTACAGCAGTCTTGATAACATACCACTTGTACTCGTTTTCGGTGTCCTTAACTTTCATCTTACCGATGATAATACTACCAGAAGTGTAAGCACCATCTACGGCAGTACCGTCCTCTTTCACTTGAGCCTTGTTAAAGTCAATTCTTCCGATTACATCACCAGAAGCATCACCCAATTTCACTGGGTTGTAAAAATACAATGAGTAGTACTCCGAATCAATCTGCAAGTACTTGGCACTGGCACTCTTCTCCTCCAAGCTTGCAAATGCGTCATCTGCCACTTTTTTGGCATTCTCCGCAGACATTCCAAACGGAATCAACAATATAATAGCAGCGATAATAATAACTGCTGCGATACAACCGAATACTATTCTCCCAATATTGTTCATAGCATTCCTCCTTATCCAAATTAATATGGAAGCACCATATACATTTATATTACAATAGAACGCAATTCTTGTCAACTTTTTTGAGCATAATAAAGTAAAATTTGGCAATATTTTTGCCAAATTTTGTAAAAAAACATAAGTTATTGATTTTGGCCAACTACCGACTGTGGTTTATCTCGACTTTACACCCCTCATCTTTGCATAAGTTGTTCCAACTCCCGCTCTTTTTGCAGCAATTTCTCCTGTTCTAGGTCGAGGTCATGCTGATACTCCATACAGTATTTCATCGCCGCAACGCTTAACCTCATATAGATGCTGTATCGGTCAAATCCGAACATATTTGTGTTTTTCCTTCCCATATCGGCATAGAAACTCAATATAGCATTACTATACGCCTCTGCACTCACTTCACGCCACTTATCCGCCTTTCTGCGAATGTACTCCATTCCATACTGAATATCCTTTCTCTGCCTAATAATATCGTGAGTTTTTTCCTCTCTGATTTCACGCTCACGGTCTTGCTGCTTTTGCTTTTCAGTGTTCCTAGC
>DHMD01000038.1:0-2883 GCA_002405615.1 Christensenella sp. UBA4651
TCCCACCAAACAAAAGCCACGGCGTTGTCCGTGGTTTTTTGTTGTGTAGTGGCACTCGACAGAACTCTGCGGCTGTGAGCAACTAGCAAATGCTTGCCCGTTCTACTCACCTAGCACAAAGCAATAGCCTAAAATTGAAACTACCCCACTTTGCGAACTTCCTCCACGAGGTCGGTGGTTCGAGTCCACTACTTCCCACCAAACAAAAGCCACGGCATTGTCCGTGGTTTTATATTCGACCGTAATACCCTAATTTTGCACGCAGATATGTCAGCAAACAATTGACAAAATACTCCGCATTACCCTATAATATAATCAGTGAGGTGAAAATGATACAAATTATTACTGATAGCACGAGTGGAATTACCCAAGACGAGGCAAAAAGCCTAGGCATCACAGTGCTACCTATAAATATAGACTTTGACAACGAGATTTTTTATGACGGCGTGAACCTAACCTGCGAACAATTTTGGGAAAAACTAACAGAGAGCAACGCACTGCCTGCAACGCTGCAACCAAACGCTTTGGAGTACCTAGAACGCTTTGAGTCGGCAAAAAACAACGGCGAATCACTGCTCGTAATTACTCCATCATCGAATATATCAGGAATTTATAACAGTGCGAAGCTTTATTGCGATGAAGTGGAACACGGCGAATTAGCCATCCTCGACTCCCAAAACATATCGTATGGAATGCGTCTAGTAGTGTTAGAGGCAATAAAAAATCGTGAAAAAATGACTCTTAGCGAACTGGTTGACCACTTAAACAAATTCAAACTCCACATTCGCTCATTTGCCACAATGGACAATTTGGATGCACTACTCAAAAGCGAGCGGTTGGAGGGAAATGCGAATTTGCCAAAATGCGTCCTAAATATCAAGCCTATCATCACAATGCAAAACGGGAATTTGTGTTATGTCGACAAGAAAGTCGGCACAAAAAATGCGATAGACTACATAATCACGCAAATGAAAGCGGATAAAATTTCCAGCGATTATCCAATTTCAATTCAATACACTCAAAACTCGTCAAAATGCGATTACCCTGCCGAAACCTTAAAACAACTTTTTAGCGAAAAAACGATACAAACTTCCGCAATTCCCTACCTGCTCTGCCCATACTTAGGCGATAACGCCACAGTCATTACATATGTAATAAAGTAAAAAATAAAGAAAAAGCCCGTTTGCGAGTGAAAAGAACCCAAAAGTTATCTAACTTTATGAGGTTCGCTTCAATTTTCCTTGGGCTTTTTCTTTTTACAAAATTATTTACTTTTCTCTTGAATTTGGCAAAGTTACAAAAAATGTTGTGCCTTTGCCTACTTCGGATTTGACCGAAACCAACCCTCCACAAATTTTGATAATTCGGCTAACCAACGCCAGCCCCAAACCATTCCCATCGCTTGAATGCGAGGTATCGCCCTGATAAAATTTGTCAAAAACCTTGGCAGCAGTTGCCTCGTCCATACCGATACCGTTATCCGAAATGGCAATATGCACATCATCGTCTGTTTTTGAAATCGAAATTGCAATCTCGCCACCGTCATTACTAAACTTTACCGCATTGCCAATAATATTTTGCCAAACCTGCTCGATTAGTTCTTCTGGCCCAAAAAATTCGGTCTTCGGTAAATCTAACTTAAATTCGATATTCTTCTTGCTCCATTGCGGCTCAAGGCTCAATATACTCTGCCTAATCTGCTCATCTATCAAGAAACTCTTTTTGTTGAGCGCAATCTCCTGATTTTCCAATCTCGATAGGCTCAAAATATTCGTAGTCAAAGTTGACAATTTCCTGATATTCTGATCCAAAACAGCACCGTAAGCCTTGCGTGTTTCTGGGTCAAGTTCAGGGTTTTGCAGCGCTTTTGAGTACGATTGAATTACAGTCAGTGGCGTCTTGAACTCGTGCGAAACATTAGAAATAAAATCTTCTTTCAGTGTCTCCATATTGTCAAGTTCTCGCACCATTTTGTTAAAGTTGACTATGAATGAATTAATATCGTCATTGGTGGTCAACTCAACTTCGACATCAAAGTTACCCTTCGCCACCCGGTCGGTCGCTTCCTCCAGAGCCTTGATGGCGTCATTAATCTTGGTAATATGATGATAAAAATAACAAAATACAAGGCAAAAAACTAATAGCATTGCGAGCAAAAATACACCAAACGGGTTAATTTCTTTACCAAAAATTATACCCGCCTCAAACGCCAAAATCGACACAACAATAACAAAAACAAACACAAGCAGCAAAGTCCACAAAATGATAAATGAATTGTGTATAAAAACATTGCTCAATTTGTTTTTGCGGGAACGAATTCTCCTAAATGTTTTTCTTTCACTCATTTTATCACAGCCTTGTAACCCAAATTTCGAATCGTGGCAATTTCAAAATACGGGCAGTCATAAAACTTATCACGCAGCCTATGTATATGCGTGTAAACAGTCATCTCGTCCGAATCAGAATTCATACCCCAAAACTCCTCCATTAACTGATTTCTCGTAAAAGTTTTGTCTGGATATGACAATAATTTGAACAAAATTTGAAACTCTTTTTGCGGGAGTGTAGTCGACTTGCCATCAATAGTAACGGTAAAGGTTTTGTAATTTAGCTCCGCATTCCCTACTCGCAGTTTCTGCTCTGTCTTGATTTTTGCTCGGCGAAGCAACGCATTGACCCGCAACAACAGTTCATCTATATCCACAGGCTTGGTCATATAGTCGTCCGTCCCTAGATTAAAGCCGTGATACTTATCCGCTTGACTAGTTTTTGCGGTCATAATGAGAATAGGTAGAGTGCTATTCGTCTCACGAATATGCTCTATCAACTCAAAACCGTCCATCTTGGGCATCATAATATCGGTAATCAAAAGGTCAATATGCG
>DHMD01000038.1:2939-20921 GCA_002405615.1 Christensenella sp. UBA4651
ACTGCTCAAATTTCTCTAACGCCTCTTCGCCATTGGTAGCCTTGTGTACCACAAAGTTATTTCGCTCCAACTCAATAGCAATCAAATTCAAAAGGTCAATATTATCTTCTGCGACCAAAATATTTATCATTTGTATCACCTCTTGCCCTATTCTACCATAAACAGCAAAAAAACACAATCAACCCCCACAATTTTGCATTTTTTGAATTGAATTTGAATTTTTGTACAAAACAATGTTTTCTTAATACAAAAAAGCCCCAGTAATACTAGGGACTTTCGATTATCAAATCACTAAATTTTTGAGTTACTGTTTTATGAAAGTTCCGCACATCGCACAGCCCTCGCCCTCGTCTAGCACCGTAATTCCATTTGCTTTGCATTTGCCGCTACAATTAAACAAACAATTTCCAGCCTGACAAAACAACTCAACATTCTTGATATGGCGAGAATTTGAGTAATTCTCCACATCTGCCTCAAACATATTTTTGCTGAAATCTTCCGCTTTGCGAGTCATATCTGCCTCAAAAGTCTTGCACTCCACCCCCGCTGAAACATCAATGCCTTTTGCAACACAAGTGTATTCGTTGTTGTATTTGCAACTTGTTTTACGACATTTTATATCCATAAATCAAACCTCCATTTTTGAATAATTATTCGCAAAACGCACACAAATTATACTTTACCGAGTAGCAAATTCAGAAATTTGCAACAAAATATTGAGACATAAGAGTTTACAATATCACCAAAATGTATTATAATATAGTCGTAAGGAGGCAATAAATTATGCAAGTTATTTTATTACAAGACATCAAGGGAACAGGCAAAAAAGGAGATGTGGTAAACGTTAGCGATGGTTACGCTCGCAACTTTTTGATTAAGCAAAAATTAGCACAACCGGCAAACAACACCAACCTAAACATTAACGCTCAGGCGAAAGTTGCCAAAGCTTATCACAAGCAAGTTGAGCGTGATAATTTCAGCGAGGAGGCTGCAAAATTAAAGGGACAAAATGTTGTCATCAAGGTAAAAATTGGCGACAACGGCAAACTTTTTGGAGCAGTAACTAGCAAGGAAGTTGCAGAAAAACTCGGCGAAATGGGCATCACAATTGACAAAAAGATGATTTCTCTGCCTCTCATCAAATTGATAGGT
The DNA here is from genome assembly GCA_002405615.1 of Christensenella sp. UBA4651. GTDB lineage: Bacteria > Bacillota > Clostridia > Christensenellales > UBA1242 > UBA7867. The sequence continues at coordinate 4,092 of DHMD01000038.1, forward strand.
AGTTACACAGCAAAGGCTCGCTTTGCAGAAAAAATAGAGGCAGAATTTACTGTTACTGTCGAGAGTTTATAATATAAAAAATCACGGTTTCAAGCCGTGATTTTTTGTTTTCACTACTATTGTACCAAAATTATTGTTACACCAGCATTGGCGTGATACAACTCTGGGTCGCCTAATAATTCGGGGCAAACTTTTTTGAACTTGTCCGCCTTTTCATTCGCCGTCCACTGCTCGCCCTTGACAAAATCTCGTATAAAGCCACGCTTTTTTGCCCGAGCCAACCAAAATGGCAGCGACAGCTTTATCTCCCCACCTACTCCATGCGAACCATAGCCATGTATAACTTTGAGTGCAACCACTCCCTCACGCCTAGCAACCTCGACCTCAATTTCCAAAATACCGAGTGCCAATTCTACCGTAGGGCTACCCTCTTTCAAATTCAAAACTTTATACCGCATTTTTTCTCCTATGCATAATTATACCAAAAAAATAATTTTTGGCAAGCATTACATACACAAAAAATAAAAAGGCTATTTTAGCCTCTCTATTATTGAACCTTAATATCCAAAACTTTGAGTTTGATGTCGCCGACATTTGACTTGTAAGTTACAATATCGCCAACTTTTGCCCCGAGCAATGCTTTACCAGCAGGGCACTCATTACTCAACAGCCCTTTTGTAGGGTCAGATTCGGTACTACCTACGATTTTGTACTCCATTTCCTCGTCAAAATTCATATCATAAATCTTGACCGTACAACCAAGGTTTATTTTACTTGTATCAATATCTTTTGCATCAATAACTCTAATATGACGCAACTTTTCTTCGAGTTCGAGAATTTCGGTTTCAACCTGCGCTTGCTCCTCACGAGCAGCCACATATTCACTGTTCTCACTCAAATCTCCATAACTGCGTGCGATACCAATTTTTTCAGAACATTCAGGGCGTTTTTGCTTTATCAAATATTCAAGACGCTCTTTCATCTGTTTTAGCCCCTCTTCGGTAACGACAACTTCTTTTTCCATTTATTTCAGCTCCTTATGATTACTATTAAGTATCCATTTATTTGACTTAATACAGGGTAAAATTATAGCATAAATCCGCAAAAAAGTCAAGCAAATACATTATATTATTCATTTCTTTGTCTTTTTATTACTGCCAATATGCATTAATTTGTAAACCAGCCCAGACTTTACTTTTACCAATCCAAACGGACACAATTCCTGACAACAATAGCACCTAATACACTTATTATAATCGAATTTCGCCTTTGGCACGCCGCCTTTTTTGGTAGGCACCATACTAATTGCTTTTACAGGACAATGTTCGTAACATTTCTTACAGCCTCGACACTTTCTCCTATTAACTGTTGGTCGCTGCGTGGTCAACCTATGTACAACTGGTTGCAACCACTTTGGCATCGAATGAGCAAAAGGTCTATATCCATCAGGCGTTACAATTTTATAATTTTCCACCGCCAAATCATCTACACTGTCGCCCCAAACTTCCACATTAACTCGTTCATCTAGATACCCACGCTCAATGCCTATCGTAATTGTTGGCAGCGTCATTGGGTCATTTTTCATCAGCCTTGCACCAATAACGTCTACCGCAGCGGGGTTACTACCAGCCAAAATCGCTCCAATAGCACGAGGCATACCATTTGTTGGCCCTGGCCCTTCCATTCCAACAACAGCATCGGTTATATGCAGTGTAAGTTTGTCAGCAAAGTAGTCTTGAATATCGTACAAAAAATTATTAAACACATCCAAAGTGCGATACTGCCCGTGCATTTCCACCTTAGTTAACCCAGGAATCGCACCAAACATATTTTTGACAGCATTGCTTAACCCAGTAAAAGAATGTGTTTTTAATTTACTCAAATTAATTATGACATCAGCTTCACGCAAAACATCGCAAATCAAAAACTTCTTTGAAACCTTGCCGTTAGGCAATTTCGCCTCAAAACTGTCAAAATTCGAATTTACCTCAAAACCGTTTTTTTCTGCAATGCCAGTATAACCACACACCTTAAAAATGCCGCCCATATAGCCTGCATTAAAAGGCCCGCCAGCACTATCCGCAATAATGACACGACTTGCCCCTGCCTTTACGCAGAGTTTGCCAACAGCCTCCACAACCGCAGGATGAGTAGTAGCACACTTCTCTGGGGCAGCCTTTTGCACTGCATTTACTTTCAAAACCACAGTGTTACCCTTGGCGACAAATTTTTCAATTCCGCCGAGATAGTCGACCGCACGCTTCACCGCCAAATATACTTCATCATCATAACTAGCACATTTTACCAATGCCACTTTGTTGTCCATAATTTTCTCCTAAATGTTTATTATTAATAATACAACAAAAAAATTTTTTTGACAAATCAATTTAATATAATTGTCCTTTTTAATATTTTCTGCTACAATAGGAAAAATCACTTTTTGAGGTAATTATGAAAATTTGGCTAACAACCCACATCGGAGAAAAAATCAACAAAAGTTTTGTATACACTCCTGAAACTTACAATGACTCACAAATCGCCGAATATGTCAAAGAAATTTGTAACGAGCTGGACGAACCCACCCCAATTTTTTTGAAAAAGCATTATCAGCATATCAAGGAATTTAATAACACACAATTTACCGCTCGGGATTTTGTAGAGAGTATTTATTTTGACTCTATGAATGTTCAAGTCTATGATGAAAATTCAAAGAAGAAAAAAGACAATCCTAACTATTACTAAATTTGACAACACTTTTAATAATGTATTGGCTTGACAAAATTGTCGAATTATGCTATTCTTCCATTGAATCAATAAATTGCTGAGGTGAATTATGCAGTATTCTGAAGTTTACTCCCCTGATTATTCCGATACGAAGTTATCATTTAACCAAGATATCATTTATCGACAAAAAAATATTCCTCGTAGGCGAACTTACAGAATTTATCCACCAGCGAGCAAAAAATTTGACAATCCGCAATCGCACAAATTTAATATTGCGACAATCAAGAACAAAAACGACTTGAAAGTATCAAATCTGCCATTAGTTGAGCGGGCTTGTTTGCAAAAATACGATATAAAGTGCAATAAAAATCATTACAACGTGATGATTGACGCCACAAAATACATTTTTGATGCATTTTCTTTTGATTTTGAGATAAATGGCAAACAATATAACAAGACGCATTATTTCTCAATTGCCCCTAACATCAATGAGTGCGCCTCATCAGCAACACTCCCTACGCTTTATCGCACTAGTATATGTATTGATACAGAAAGTCCAAAGCACTACTCATTTTCTACATATGCTATTGTCGGAGGCTATTCAGATGGATTCTATTTTATGAATAGACTTGATAACAACAAAAATGAATACGCTCATATCTGCAAACAGAAGAAAAATTCCAAGCAAGGTTCTTCTCACAAAAGAGGCAGTTATGTTGTGCCATTCCCCCATATGCATCAACCGTCTTTCAAGTACGAGGACCGCAACAAGTTTGAATTTAGTACCCCATTTCATATGCCATATCTCAACGGGAAAGATATGCACAGTTGTTTAAGTTACTATCTAAAATACAACAACATATCCCCCAAAATGCTTCTAGTTAGGGAAGATATGTCGATAGAGGATATTACAGAATATGCCAGATATTTTGATATGAAGCACACTCTTGAAGATACGGATGTAGGTCAATTAGGCAAAATCGTTTTAACCAATGTAGGCAATTATGAAGTTTCAACAGAAACAAATGATTTTCACCCTAAATTACCAACACAAGATTGTGGAGCCCCATATCTACGACCTTAAAAATAAAAACGAAATAAGAGAATGCAGCAATTTAATTGCTGCATTCTCAATAAAAAAGGTATCAATTTGATACCTTTTCATTTTGCTTTAATTAAGCAAGTTCAACGTCAGCGCCAACTTCTTTAAGCTTCTTCTCGATTTCTTTAGCTTCGTCTGGGTTAACGTTCTCTTTTACAGCCTTAGGAGCTGACTCAACCAACTCTTTAGCCTCTGTAAGACCAAGACCAGTAATCTCCTTAACAGCCTTGATAACTGCTACTTTGCTAGCACTTGCGTCTAGACCTTTGAGCATAATTGTGTAGCTTGACTTCTCTTCTGCGGCAGCAGCAGCTGGAGCAGCAGCGCCAGCAACTGGAGCAGCGGCAACTGCTACAGGAGCAGCAGCACTTACGCCAAACTCTTCTTCAAGCAATTTAACCAATTCGCTAACTTCTACAACGGTCAAAGCTTTGATTTCTTCCAAAATGTCATTAATTTTTGCCATAATAAAATTTCTCCTTTAATAAAATTACTTACTTTGTTGCAATCCCATTTAAGCAACGCGCTAATCCTTGCACTGGTCCGTTCAAAACACGGCAAAGTCCTGTTGCAGGAGCTTGGAGCATACCAAGCAATTGAGCAATAAGTACTTCTTTGCTAGGAAGATTAGCAAGGGCTTTGAGGGCAGCCTCGTCAACAAATGAACCGCCAACCATACCAAATTTCATAGAAATTTGGGCTTTGTCAGCAGCTTTGTTAAGTACGTTTGCTGCTTCAGTTTCTCCATCGAAACTAAATGCGACTGCGAGTGTGCCTTGGAGTTTGTCATCAAGACATGTAATGTTCAATTCGTCCAAAGCAAGCTTAACTAAACGGTTCTTGTAAACATGGTATTCGCAACCAGCCTCACGCAATTTGTTACGCAAGTCTGTGTCGTTAGCCACATTGATACCCTTGTAGTCAACAAAGATTACAGATTTTGCTCTGGAAATCTTGTCTTTAATGTCCTGAACAAGTACTTTCTTGTTCTCAAAATTTTGTGACATAACTCGCCCTCCCTTGTCTATTTATTCTAATAAAATAAAACTCCATGCCAAATGAAGCACGGAGAAAAACAGACAAAATCTACATTCTCTACTTCACCTCGGCAAGCCCTCTACGATTTACACAAATTGGTTAGCACAATTTGTACTTGCTGTCTTTGGCAATAGTATTTATTTAATTAGTGAGTATATAATACCATAATTGTGGATAATTGTCAATAGTTTTATTCAAAAAAATTGTATAAAAAATAAAAGCCCCAAAGGCTTTTATTAAACTTAATTATTATACCAAAGAAAGGATAACTCTCTCGGCAGCATCACCACGGCGAGGTCCACACTTCATAATACGAGTGTAACCACCACCTTGTCCCAACTCTTCTTTGCGAAGGTCGTATTTAGGTGCAATTACATTAAACATTTTCTCAACAAGAGGGTGCTTAATGTCTTTTGTACGCTCAACAAAATCAGCTTTTGCCTCATCTTTTGCACGCACTTCTTGTACATCGTAAGTAGCAGCCATAATTTTTCTTCTAGCAGCCAACTTCTTTACACCGTCATTGATTACTTGCTTTTTGGTTGTTACGCCATCAACAACAACTTCTTTTTCTACAGTAACTGTATCCTTGTAAGTGTTGATTGCAAGAGTAATCAACTTTTCTGCAACGCGTTGAACATTCTTTGCACGAGCCAAAGTAGTCTCAACTTTACCATTCCACAAAAGGGCTGTAACTTGGTTACGGATAAGAGCATCTCTAATAGATGGTCGTTTGCTCATTTTTTTGTATCCAGCCATTTAATTTACTCCTTAATCTTATTAATCTTCTTCTTCTTTTAATTTCAAGCCCAAATCTTCAATTTTCTGGATAATTTCTTCCAAAGACTTGTTACCCAAGTTACGAACCTTAGCCAGTTCTTTATGGGTTTTGCTTGTAAGGTCGCCCACATTGTTAATGTTAGCACGCTTCAAGCAGTTTGTACTACGAACACTGAGTTCCAATTCATTGATACTCAAGTCCAAAATCTTCTTTTGGTCATCTTCCTCTTTTGCAACCAAGAAAGATTGGTCAGCCATATTTTCTACCAACTCAATAAACAAGTTCAAGTGGTCGTTCAAGATTTTTGCAGCAAGACTAGTAACTTCCTTTGCTGGCGTAGCACCATTTGTAGTAACTTCCATAGTCAATTTATCAAAATTGATGTTTTGACCAACACGAGCACTCTCTACATGGTACTCAACTGACTTCACAGGAGAAAAGATACTGTCAACTGCGATAAATCCGATAGAATCACAAGCATCCTTGTTATCCTTTGCAAGTACGTAGCCACGGCCACGACCAACAATAATCTCCATATCGAGAGTAGCGCCAGCACTTACATGGCAAAGACTGAGTTCTGGGTTGATAATCTCAACTCCATCAGGAGTAACGATATCACCAGCAGTAACATCACAAGGCCCCTTAACTTTGAGAGTCAAAGTAGCTCTAAAATTGGTGTCTGTAGATTGAGTACTGATAATCAAAGATTTGATATTCAAGACAATGTCAGCGACATCAAGGTCAACTCCTGGTACAGTACTAAATTCGTGCTGAACACCTTGAATACGGATTGCAACAGGTGCAGCACCCGGCAAACCACCCAAGAGTACTCTACGCATAGCATTACCAATAGTAGTACCGAATCCACGCTCTAGTGGTTCAATAGTAAATTTAGCCACTGCGTCATTATTTGACTCCTCAAATTTGATGCTTGGCTTATCAATTTGCATCATAATATTACCCTCCATTCTTATTATCTTGAGTACAACTCAATAATCAAGTGTTCACTAATGTTGAGGTCGATATCACTTCTGTCTGGGTTAGCAATAACCTTACCACTCAAAGTGTCTGAATTAACCTCCAACCATTTAGGAGCGATAATTTTGCCACCTTTGATTTCCTTAAATTGTGCAGTTGATTGGTCAGATTCTTTTACAGCGATAACATCGCCAATCTTAACTTGGTAAGAAGGCAAGTTTACTGTTTTTCCGTTCACAGTAATGTGTCCGTGGTTTACGATTTGACGGCACTCAGACCTTGAAGCACCCAAACCGAGGCGGTAAACAGTGTTGTCCAATCTTCTCTCAAGGAGAGAAAGCATAACTTCACCAGTAGCGCCCTTTTGGCGTTTAGCTTCTAGGTAGTACTTTTTGAATTGTCTTTCTAGCAAGCCGTACGCACGCTTAACTTTTTGTTTTTCACGCAATTGCAAAGCATAACCAGTAGACTTTTTGCGCAAAGATGCCTCTCCGTGTTGACCTGGAACTGTTGGTCTGCGCTCCAAAGCACATTTACCAGTTACACAACGGTCGCCCTTCAAGAAAAGTTTGCAACCTTCACGTCTGCATTGCTTGCAATCTGCACCCGTATATTTTGCCATATTAATTGAACTCCTTATAATTTTTTAATTAGCAACGACGTGCTTTTGAAGGACGGCAACCGTTGAACGGAATACCAGAAACATCCTTGATTGATGTAACTTCAAGTCCTACATTTTGTAATGCACGAATGGCAGACTCTCTACCACTACCTGCACCTTTTACATATACAGCAACTTGGTTAATACCCATATCCTTAGCCTTTTTACCAGCAGTTTCTGCTACCATTTGAGCAGCATAAGGGGTATCTTTACGAGAGTTGCGGAATTTCAAACTACCACTACTACTCCAAGCAACAACGTTACCATTCTGGTCGGTAATAGTTACCATATTGTTGTTGAATGAAGATTTGATGTGAACTTGGCCTGTACCCAAGTTTTTGGTAGCTCTTTTCTTTTTAGTTGATTTTTCCATAATAACAGTTTAATCTCCCTTATTAACCTTTCTTACCTACTTTAGTTTTACCTCTTGAAACAGTCTTACGAGGTCCTTTACGAGTACGAGCATTAGTTTTTGTGCGTTGACCATGTACAGGTAAATTACGGCGGTGACGGATACCACGGTTACAACCGATTTCCATCAAACGCTTGATGTTTAAGTTTACTTCACGGCGCAAATCACCCTCAACTTGCAAGTCGCTCTTTTCGATATACTTAGCGATTTTTGCTACATCTTGCTCAGTCAAGTCTTTTACGCGTGTGTCTGGGTTTATACCCACGTTTTGCAAAATTTCGTTAGATGTTACCTTACCGATACCATAGATATAGGTCAAACCGATTTCTATTCTCTTATCTTTTGGTAAATCTACACCAGCTATACGTGCCATTTATTTTCCTCCAAAAATTTGTGTGCAGGGTGGAAGCCTGCTAGTTATTTTATATAAACGACCTACGCAAAAGCCGCGCGGCAGGTCGGTTATTTTCAAAGTAAAACAAGTGAAGAATTAACCTTGAACTTGTTTGTGTTTTTTGTTTTTACAGATTACCATTACTTTTCCTTCGCGGCGAATTACTTTACACTTGTCGCACATAGGTTTAACAGATGGTTTAACTTTCATTTTGTTTTCTCCTTGTTTGTTAGTTTTCGTCCGCAGACGGATTAGTTTGTGCTTTGCGCACATCGGTACGCCAAACTATGCGACCATGGGTAAGGTCGTATGGTGATAGAACTACGGTTACCTTGTCGCCCACCAAAACACGGGTACGAGATTTGTAAACCTTCCCCGCCATATAAGCGTTCACAACATAACCATTAGGCAACTGAACCTTAAAGTTCGCTCCCGGCAAAGCTTCGATAACTATGCCCTCTGCCTTTATTGCATCATCATTAGCCATACAAATCCTCCTCTTTAACTACTTTTTTTACTTTCACAATAGCGTGATAAATCATTTGGTCGTTAATTTTGAGTCCATTGGATAGTTTCGCAGAAATCTCATCATCTTTATATTTAGTGAGTTCCAAATGCGATGGGTTTTTGATTTTCGGTTTCTTCAAAAACTTGAATTTCCCATCGCAAACCGCAATGCCTTTTTCGCTCACACCTACAACGACATAAAATTGTCCACGGTCATGTCCCTGAGTAGAAACTACCACAGAGCCAAGAGCAAAACTATTCATTATAGTCCTCCTCGAGAGTCATCAATTCATAGCCATCCTTTTTTATAAGGATAGTATTTTCATAATGAGCTGCCCATTTACCATCTCTGGTACGGCAAGTCCAGCCATCTTCGCTAGAAATCTTGATATGCCTTGAACCCATATTAACCATCGGTTCAATGCAAATCGCCATATTTTCACGCAAGCGATAGCCAGTACCAGCCTTGCCATAGTTTGGAATGCCTGGGTCCTCGTGAATAGACAAGCCTATTCCGTGCCCCTGCATTTCACGCACCAAAGAGTAACCCTTTGGCTCTACAAACTTTTGCACAGCCTCACCGATATCACCGACATAACTCCCCGCCTTGAGCCCTTTGAGAGCCTCAAAGAAAGATTGCTTGGTAACATCTATGAGCTTTTGGACTTCGGGTGAAATCTTGCCAACAGGGAAAGTCCTACACGCATCAGTGTTGACGCCCTTGTATTGCACACAAAGGTCAACGCTAACTATATCGCCCTCTTGAAGAACGGTATCGTCAGGGATTCCATGAACGACAACATCATTTACCGAAGTACAAACTGACGCAGGAAAACCGTAGTACCCTAAACATGACGGCTTGCATCCATGACTAATAATATAGTCGTGAACCCAAGTATCAATGTCTTTGGTAGTAATTCCCGGTTTAATCACATCACGCAAACCTATAAAAATTTCTTTCATAATTTGCCCGCTGTGGCGCATCAACTCAATTTGATGAGGTGTTTTGATTGTAATCATAAGGATTTAACCATTCCTTTTGTTTACTATTTAGAGATTAGAGTTTTTTGCGAAAAACTCATCGAGTTTACGACATATTTCACAAAAAACTTCTTCTTTACTTTGATCAGCATTAATTCTGATTAGTTTTCCTGCTTTCTCGAACTCATTTAGAACTGGCACTGTTTCTCTAAGATACTGTGCAATCCTAAAGTTTACAGTTTCGAGATTGTCATCATACCTATGCTCCAAGGTCGCACCGCAAAGTTTGCAGATGTTATCAGGAGATTCGGCAACCGAAGTTACGGCACGGCACTTTGGACAAATCATTCTGTTCAAAGTTCTGCGGCGCAAGACGTTATAGTCGGTAACTTCTAGCGAAATGACAGCATCAAGTTTAATAAACTTTATCATTTTTTCGTACTGGTCCATATTGAGTGGAGCAGTATCAATAATAAAACCTTCGTTTTGAGGGAAAGAATTGATTTGCTTTGCCAACACATCCATAACGATGTCGCTAGGTACAAACCGCCCCGTACTCGTAAAAGCATACATAATCTTGCCAACATCAGTTTTGTTACGGATTTCAGCCTTGACTATGTCGCCCACGACCACATGGTGAAGATTGTACTTTTTGGCAATTCTACCAGTATTCTGCCCTTTTCCACTACCGGCAGCACCCAAAATGGCTAACTTCATTATTCCTCCTAAAACACCATCAAGTCAATCACGACTCAATAACTATTTCAAAAATCCACGATAATTTTTCATTAGCATTTGAGCATCAAGTTGTTTGTCAAATTCGAGAGCAACACTTACCACAATCAACATACCAGTTACACTGAATGCAGTCAACATTGTGTTTGAATCGGCAGAACCGATACCTAAGCCCAAGATTGAGAAAATCAATGTAGGTATAATAAAGATTACAGTTAAGTACAATGCTCCGAAAAATGTAATTCGATTATTAATCTTTTTGAGGTAATCCATTGTTGGACGACCCGCTCTGATTCCCGGTATAAATCCACCACTCTGTTGCAAGTTGCGTGAAACTTCTTCTGGATTGAATGTGATTTGCGCATAGAAATACGAGAAGAAGAATATAAATACAGCATTGAACACAAAATAGAGGACAGAACCAGTTCCTACATAGATTGACCACCATTCGTAGAAGCCTGTGTTAGGCCAGAACATTTGGAAAATCAATTGAGGGAAAGTTACAAGTGCGGTAGCAAAGATGATTGGCAATACACCATTACTGTTTACCTTCATAGGAATAACAGTTGATTGTCCTCCATACATTTTACGACCCTTAACTTGCTTCGCATATTGCACAGGAATCTTACGCTCTGCCAAGTCAACAAAGACAATAGCACCGAAGATTACTAGCATAATTGCGATAAAGATAATGATGTCCCACAAAACAGAGATGTCAGCAGCACCCTTGATTAGACTCAAAAGAGTTGTACCAGCACTAGCAACGATACCTACGAAGATAAGTAGCGATACACCGTTACCGATACCTTGGTCAGTAATTTTCTCACCAAGCCACAAGGTAAACATACCACCAGCAACCAAAACAAACACGATAATTGTTGGCATCAACCATTCCATACCAGCACCAAAGATGTTTGATTTGATTACGCCATTTCCATTAAGTGCTACTACGATTGCGATAGCCTGTACTACTGAGAATATAAGCGCCGCAATACGAGTATAAAAAGCTATTTTTTTGCGTCCATCTTCGCCTGACCTACTCAATCTCTCGAGGGCAGGTATAGCAACTGTCAAAAGTTGCATAATGATGGATGCAGAGATGTACGGAACAACTCCGAGAGCCAAGAGCGAACCATTGGCTAACGCTCCACCCGAAACTGCACTAAGGAGAGTCAAGAAACTTCCACCCGACATCCCACTCAAAATACCGTTTTCTGGATCAATATTGAGTCCCGGAATTGGAATCCAACATCCGACACGATAAACCAGCAAAATTGCTATGATTATCAATAATTTTTTTCTAATGTCTTTTTGTTTGAAACCATTAATTAATGTCTGAAACATTATGCCTCCTCAATTGTTCCGCCAGCTTTTTGAATCTTCTTGATTGCTGACTGAGTAAATTTATTAGCTTTGACAGTCAAAGCCTTGTCAAGTTTACCATCACCAAGTACTTTTAAGCCATCTTTTTCGATTTTGCTTATGATTCTCTTTTGCTTCAAGAGTTCTGCAGTAACTACAGTACCCTCGTCAAAGCAGTTAAGCTGTGATACGTTTACAATTGAGTATTGATTCATAAATTTACCGTTGGTAAAACCACGTTTACCAAGGTGAAGCATCAAAGGCATCTGACCACCCTCAAATAGAGGACGAACTCCGCCACCTGAACGCTTGTTTTGACCGTTTTCACCACGGCCAGCGGTCTTGCCAAGCCCTGAACCACGACCACGACCTACACGGCGTGGGCGGTGTTTAGAGTTAGCAGCAGGAGATAATGTGTGTAATTCCATAATAAACCTCCTATTCTGTCACCTGTACAAGGTGTGCTACGACTTTAATCATACCACGGATGCAGTCGTTGTCAGGCATCACTTTAACTTGGTTGATTTTGGTCAAGCCCAATGCACGCAATGTCTTGCGTTGTTTTGGGTTAGTACAGATTGCACTGTGAATTAATTTAATTTGAATTTGTTTTGTCGCAGTAGACTTATTTGTTTCTTTTGCCATAATTCGCCTCCTACAACTCTTCTACTTTTTTGCCACGGCTAGCAGCGATTTGCTCTGCAGTACGCAAAGCTTTGAGTGCCTCAAATGTCGCTCTAACTGTGTTGATTTTGTTATTACTACCATGGTTTTTTGCAGTAATATCTTTGATACCAGCCAACTCGAGAACTGGACGAGCAGTACCACCTGCGATTACACCAGTACCCTCTTTTGCAGGCATCAAGTCGATGGTTGTTGCACCATACTTCATAGAAATCTCGTGAGGAATGGTTGTACCAGCCATACTAACTGTAATCATATTCTTTTTAGCTTCGTTGAAGCCTTTTTCGATTGCGTTTACAGTTTCTCTAGCCTTACCAGTACCGATACCTACACGACCTTTCTTGTCGCCTACAACGCAAAGTGCGCTAAAACTCAAAGTCCTACCACCTTTAACGGTCTTTTGAACGGTACGAACATTAACCATACGCTTTTCCAAACCATCGTCAACAGGTTTACGGTCTTCTCTCTTGCCGCGAGGACGGTTGCCTTCTGGGCGGCGTTTGTCATTGTTTTTTGTATTAACTTCTGCCATTTTATCCTCCTAGAAATCCAAACCTTCAGCGCGGGCGCTGTCAGCTACACTCTTTACTCGACCTGTGTAAAGATAACCACCGCGGTCAAAAACCACTTGGCTAATTTTCTTTTCTTTCGCACGCTTAGCAATTGTTGCACCGATTACTTGTGCTTGCTCAGACTTGCTCTTGCCATTCAATTCTGCGCTCAAAGCCTTTTCAACAGTGCTAGCGGAACACAAAGTTACGCCTTTTGTGTCGTCAATGATTTGAGCGTAGATGTTTGACAAACTGCGGTAAACTACCAATCTAGGACGGTCAGCAGTACCAGCAATGTGTTTGCGAACCCTAGCGTGTCTGCGTTGACGCTCTTGGTTCTTATCTATTTTATTAATCATAAGTACTACCTCTCCTTACTACTTTTTAGCAGCAGTCTTACCTTCCTTACGGATAACTTCTTCGTCAGAATAACGAATACCGTAAGCGTGGTAAGGCTCGACTGGCTGAATAGCGCGAATATTCGCAGCTACTTGTCCGACCAATTGTTTATCAAAACCTGTTACCTTAATATCTTGTTGGCTAGGGCAAGTAATCTTGATACCCTCAGGAGCCTCGAAGAACACAGGGTGGCTATAACCGATTTTTAATTCAATTCCAGTAGGTTTTTCAAATACTTTGTAACCTACACCGTTGATGATTAATGATTTGCTGAAACCATTAGTTACACCCTCAACCATATTAGCAATCAATGTACGGAAGAGACCGTGCTGACTGTTTGCTTCTCTAGAGTTGTTTAGAGCGGTAACAACAATGTTGCCATCAACTAGCTCGACTTTCAACAAATCGCTAACTTTTTGTTCTAACTTACCTAGTTTACCTGAAACTGTAACGATGTTGTGTGTAGAAACTGCAAAGTCTACACCAGCAGGTAAAACGATAGGTTTCTTACCTATTCTTGACATACAGCCATACCTCCTACCATACGTAAGCTAGCACTTCGCCACCAACACCTTGGGCACGTGCCTGCTTATCTGTCATAATACCTTTGCTGGTAGAGATGATAGCAATACCAAGACCGTTGATAACCTTAGGAAGTTTGTCAACACTTGCGTAAATACGCAAACCTGGTTTTGAAATCCTCTTCAAGCCTGTAATAACATACTTACCAGCATCCATTTTTAGTGTGATGTGGATGTTTTGCTCCACACCCTCGCCTACTACAGCAAAATCCGCTATGTATCCCTCATCTTTAAGGATAGTGGCAATAGCAACTTTTACTTTGCTAGTAGGAATGTCAACTGTTTCGTGTTTTGCGTTGATTGCATTTCTGATGCGAGTCAACATATCTGAAATAACATCTGTAACTACCATAATTCCTCCTTACCAACTAGCCTTTCTAACACCCGGAATCTCTCCACGGTAAGCCATTTCTCTGAAACAAATACGGCAGATACCATATTTTTTGAGAACAGCGTGAGGACGACCACAGATAGAACAACGTGAATATTCACGAGTTGAGAATTTTTGAGGCTTTTTAGCCTTCAATACCAAACTTTTTCTTGCCATATTTTCCTCCTTACGCCTTTTTGAATGGCATTCCTAGTGCTGTTAGCAATGCTCTTGCTTCGTCATCGGTATTTGCATCAGTAACGATACATATGTCGAAGCCTCTTACTTTTTCAATTTTATCATAGTCGATTTCAGGGAAAATCAACTGCTCTTTGATACCCATTGAGTAGTTACCCTTACCATCGAATGACTTTGCAGAAATACCTCTAAAGTCACGAACACGAGGCAATGCAACAGAAATCAATCTGTCCAAGAACTCCCACATTCTGTCACCACGCAAGGTAATTTTTGCACCAATCTTCATACCCTCACGGAGTTTGAAGTTTGCAACAGCCTTTTTAGCTGTTGTAACGAGAGGCTTTTGACCAGTAATCAAGCCCAACTCTTCAACAGCCATATTAAAGCTCTTTGAATTGTCTTTTACATCACCAAGACCAGCATTTACCACAATTTTGTTGATGTGTGGAACTTGATTGATGTTTTTGTATCCATGTTCTTTTTCGAGAGCAGGAACAACTTTTGTTTCATAGAACACTTGCAAACGAGGTTTTACCTTTTTGCTAGTGCTTTTGCTATCGGTTGCAGCTTCTTTAGCAACCTGAGTAACTTCATCTTTCACTATTTATTCCTCCAAATATGTGGTTACTTGCCTTGAGATTTTGCAGCAGGGGCTTTACGCTTTGTTGTGCTAGCGATTTTCTCAGCACTACCAGCAGCCTTTGTTGCCTTAGGAGCAGTTTTCTTAGGAGCAGCCTTTTTAGCTTTCTCCTCTTTTACTTCTGCTTTCTCGACCTTTGTAGTCTTTGTTTCTTTTGTAGTTTTGGCGTCTTTCTTTGCACGGGTCTTTTTTGCTCCGTCCATAAAAGCGCCACACTTTTTACAAGCACGGTGTTTGTTGCCCTTGTCGTCTAGCTTGTGAGCAATTCTAGTAGTCTCACCACAAGCAGGACAAACAATCAAAACATTAGATGCATTAATTGCAGCAGCTTCTTTTTTGATGCCGCCCTTGTCCTTTTGAGAACGAGGCTTTCTGTGCTTTGACACGACATTTACGCCCTCGATAGTAACTCTACCGCGTTCAGCATCAGAGGCAATAATTACGCCAGTTTTGCCTTTGTCGGCACCAGCTATAACCTTAACGGTGTCGCCAGTTCTTAAATTGCTGTTCATACTTTATTCCCCCTATAATACTTCATTTGCGAGCGAAATAATTTTCATAAAGTCACGCTCACGGAGTTCTCTTGCGATAGGACCAAATACACGAGTGCCTTTTGGTTGCTTGTTACCGTCAATAATAACTACTGCGTTTTCATCGAATTTGATGCTACTACCGTCTGCACGGCGAACACCATTTTTTGACCTAACGATAACTGCTTTTACAACATCACCCTTCTTAACACTACCACCAGGGATAGCGCTCTTTACAGTACCAACGATTACATCGCCGATGTTTGCAGTTTTTCTAAAAGAACCGCCCAACACACGAATACACATCAAAACTTTTGCACCAGTGTTGTCAGCAACTTTTAATCTTGTTTGAGGCATTATCATAATAGATATACTCCTTTATAAAATTATTTCGCTTTTTCCAAAATCTTCACTAATCTAAAGTGCTTATTTTTAGAAAGAGGACGAGTCTCAGCGATTACGACCTTATCGCCTATTGAGCACTCATTCTTTGGGTCATCAACAAAAAACTTTACAGTTTTCTTGACAATCTTGTTATAAATTGGGTGGCGAACGCTGTTTACGATTGCAACTACTGCGGTTTTATCCATCAGGTTGCTAACCACGATACCCACACGCTGTTTACGACTGTTTCTTTCTTGGTTTTCCATAACTTACCTCCACCCTAGTTAACCTTTTTCTCAGCCAACTCACGCTCACGAAGGATTGTCATAACTTTGGCAATATCCTTACGAACGGTGTTGAGCATCATAGGATTTGTTAATTGACCAGTAGCGTGAGAGAAACGAAGGTTAAAGTGTTCACTTTTGAGTGCTTTTAGCTTGTTCTGCAACTCTTCGGTTGTCATTTGTCTAAACTCATTAGTTTTCATTACCTTTTTCCTCCTTGCTTGTAGTCTCTACTATACCAAGTTTTGCATCAACGATTGCGTCGAGGTCAGCCTTGCTATAGAATTTTGTTTTAAGTGGCAATTTGTGAGAAGCCAAACGGAGAGCCTCACGAGCAACTTCTTCACTAACGCCTTCAATTTCGAATAACACTCTACCTGGGCGAACAACAGCTACCCAACCTTCGAGGTTACCTTTACCTTTACCCATACGGGTACCCAAAGGCTTTTGAGAGAATGGCTTGTCTGGGAAGATTTTAATCCAAACACGCCCAACCCTCTTCATATAACGAGTCATAGCAACACGGGCTGCTTC
>DHMD01000057.1:0-2039 GCA_002405615.1 Christensenella sp. UBA4651
CAATGACGCAGAATTGCGAAGTTCAAAAAGGCTGCACCATTTTCCCCAGCAGAAATTGTGCAAGACTAGGAGCACGCCGAATATTTTGAGGGCACATAGTAAACCTATGTAACCGAAAAATATATCGGCTCAGGACGAAGTATTGCGAAGTAAACGCTCTTTTCGCCACTAGAAACAAGCAAGTCTAGAAATAAAAAAATTTTGAGGCAGGCGTGTATTACTCATACATAACTGTCTCAAAATTTTTGCAATGACGCAGAATTGCGAAGTTTCTAGTGGCGAAAAGATTACATTTGCATATTACCAAATATACTATCCCTCTCCCCCCCCAACTCTTTCAAATTATCTGCAAAACTTGTAATCAACAAGTCTGGCAAACTTAGAGGAGCAACTGTTTTTGGCCCTGCTTTGCCAGGAGCTTTGGGCTTATTTGGAGCTTTGCCACCTTTTTTGCCGCCACCTTTGCCCTTACCCCCTTTTTTCTTTGGTTTGGACTTTGGCTTATCGCCGCCGCCCTTACTTACTCCCTTTTTAGGAGCTGAGCTTGGCTTCTTTTCGGCACTGCGTGCCATATTGTCAACATTACTTGTTTTAGGCGTGAGTGCCACAACTTTGGGATTTTCTAGCGTTTTTTGCTTGATTGCTTGGCTTTTTTCGATATATTTTGCGTCTAATTGCTCCATTCGTTCCGCAATTTCAGACTTATTTAGGCGCTCTGCCTGCATCTGCAAAACTTCATCAAGCAACTGATTTAGGAAATAAAACCTACGCTTACTAACTATCAAATACGGCTCGAGTTTCAGACGCTTCTTGTTAAACTCCGCCATAAGCACAGTCAATTCAGGGTCCATACCCAACATCATCATACGATGATTAAAGTAGATTTCCTCTAATTTTTCATAATAATCTTCGCTGCAAGCACGCATAGCATAAAATAAATCATATCGGTTAGTGATATAATCCGCCCGAAACTGACGCCCCTCCTCGCCCGCATCATCGCCCTCATACTCACGCAAGTTAAAGACATCACGCACGTGCTGGTCATAAAATTCGTCAAATTTGTAGCAATATGTCGCAATAACAGAGGTAATCGTCTCAAATTGAAACCCTGCCATACGGTCAATCTGCTCATCTAGTTTGAGATAGCAATAGGCCTCGCCATCCTCCTTTTCGACAGGGGCGGAAACAAGGAACGAGAAAGTATGGTCGCCCAAAAAACCACGAGCGTGAATACCCGCTTCGTCCACATAATCAATCTTTTTTGGCATATCAATCAAGTCCTGCATAATATCCTGATTAATTGAATACTCGCCGAACTCGTCAAAATCACCCAAAAGGTCATTAAAAAGCATATCTTTGTAGTTGTTTATCTGTTGATATTCGTCCAATTTCCCGTCATCAGCACCAGCGACCTCAT
The DNA here is from genome assembly GCA_002405615.1 of Christensenella sp. UBA4651. GTDB lineage: Bacteria > Bacillota > Clostridia > Christensenellales > UBA1242 > UBA7867. The sequence continues at coordinate 1,418 of DHMD01000057.1, forward strand.
CTTCCCCAGACTCAACTTTTTGCTCGTCCACATAATCCTGCCGCTCCTCCGACCTTTCTACCTCTTTTTCTTCCATAGTATACATAATTTCGCCCTTTTATTATATATCAACGAGATTGTGCCATTTCTTGCTCATTATTATTAACTGCAGCCTGCTCCGATTTCCCACGAGCAGAAGCCATCATAATCTGATTAGCCTCCATTGGCCACATTCTAGCGAAAGCCATCCACCACATTTTGCTGCGTTTTTTCCTAATTGCCTTACCATGAGCCACTCTATCCGCATTAGGCACATACATAGCAAAGTCGTAATTATCCTCTGCCGACCCCTGCTCCAAAACAATCTCTGCCAACTTGTCGTTGTACGCTCCAAAAGCACCAAACTGCGCCCCAAACTCGGCGGCCAAATTAGCGTCATTTACCTTATAAATATGTGCACTAATTTTGGCAATTTGCCTAGGAGTAGGTGTAACACCATTCGCCATAAGCGTATTAATCATATTTAACATTGCGTTTACATCGCCACTAGCGATAACCGCATCCAGCTCATCTAGTGCCAACCGTCTAGCGTCATTCGCTTTTCTCTTACTCATTTTTATTCCCTCTCACAAATTTTTTGCAC
>DHMD01000057.1:2084-22812 GCA_002405615.1 Christensenella sp. UBA4651
CAAATTTTTTGCACAAGTATTATTCCCACGCAAAAGTTACAAAAAACAAATCCCTATGCTGCCTATATTATACTCTTATTTGCAACCAAAAGTCAATTGTTTCATCAAAATTTATATTTAACAAAATTTTGGATAATTATAACATAATTAGCGAGTATTTAAGATAATTACGCAAAATTCCTAAAAAATAATAAAAAAATTAACAAAAAATTCGCAAAATACCTCAATTTGTTTTGTTATTTACGCAAAAATGATATATAATAATTAAAATAAAAATGAGGAGTAAGTTATGAACAAAAAGTTATTTTGTATGTTCGCACTTATGCTGATTTTTGTACCTGTTTTTGTCTTTGCAGGGTGCGGCAACAATACACCTCCCGCTGGTGGAGAAACATACGCAGTTGTGTTGGAACTACATAACACGCCTGACGAAAAATACATAGAGGTTACTAGCGACCCTACAAACGGCAACGTTGCCGAGGGTTCTAGCGTAACCTTTGCTATTAAATTCAAAAACGGTTACCGTCCTGACGGTCTAGTAGCCAAACTAAATGGCGAAACAACTACATCAGGGAATTTGGAGGATATTTCTAGCGACACTAGAACCACATACTCGGCCTCGACCCCGATTTCTCACGATGTAGAATGGTCATACAGCATCGCTAGCCTTGACCAAAACACAACGATTAGCCTCGACTTTGCAAACTGCGAGGTTGGCAAAATTCGCCTAGAACTCAACCCAGAGTTGCAAAACGGCAATTTACGTTATGCGATATTTGACGAAGAGCCCACAAACGCAATCATCTCAAACGCAGCCGACCTAACTAGTTTTATCGGCAACACCCCAATCGCAGCGACTAACGGAACATCAATTAGCGTGCCATATCAGTCATACGTCCTATTTTTTGCTAACACAAACGCAACAATGCTTATGTTCCAAAACACCAGAGAGGACTCGACCCACGAAACGATGACCGCAATTAGTGCAAGTGTGGACATAATAAACCTAGACTATGTCAACTACCCAGTAGGCACAAAAACTTGCCACATTATGCCAACCACTATCCTCTATGACGACTGGAACTACCTAACAGTGCTAACTAGCGATTCACCAGACTCACCCAACAAATTCGCAAACACATTCGCTGTATCAACCCTAATTGACGGTTCAATCGTTACAGGTCTCGCAAAAGGCGATTACGCCATAGAAAGTGGAATGTTGGCACAAAAATCAGCAGACAATACCGACCCAGTAACAAATAGCTTCACAGACTATGAGGGCAATGCTCACACCTACTACTCACTATCATACTCAGGCATAGTTTATGCAAACATCGATACCGAAAGCGTTACACTAAACCGCCAAAAAACCCTCGCAACCACTAGCGGAGTTTGGCTTGAAGACGCCCTAGTAATGTCAATATCTGGTATCGGACATTTTAATCGTGATGACGGAACAGCCCCCGAGACTTGGGACAAATTCTACCTCTCAACCTCAATAAACCTAAATGAAGATGGTTGTACAAAGGTAGACATTAGCGAGTACATCACCCAAAACGGTTCAACATATTATGTGTACATTCCAAAAAGCGAAATTCAAACGATTTTGGCAGAAAACCCAGGCTTTGTTACAACATTCAAAAATAATCCATATGCATTTGCTTACCTCGTATACGATAAGAACGAAACTATGTCAAATGTGATGAAACTTACATTAGAAGACTTTGACTTTATGCATTACAACCTCAACCCTAGATTGTTTGGTTTTGAACTAAACCAAGACAACACAATCAATGCAGATACCGCACAAACCGAAAGTATTGCATATGTAGATTACTCAAATCTCGACTCTGCGGGCAAGGCTGCGCCAATTTACTACCTAAACACCTCATCCGTCAAAAATCTAGACTATATTCGCCTCTACTTTAACCTGCCCGTAGCAAAATTCAACGGCTTGAATATGACCGTCTACGAATCTTACACATACGAAATCAAATCTAGCACAGACGAGAAATTTACAACCCAAACGGTAAAATTTAGCGGTAAGGACGGCGATTATGACGACTTTGAAAACGGCACCCTCAAGTATATCAACCTCGACTACACAGCCTTAACCAAGAGTTATACTTTCCGTGTCCACCTCAACGAAAAAGCATTCGACAACAGTAGCCACACAATTACTAGCATTACCGAGCAGCCTGTGTACTACCATATGAGAAACCTTGCTGATGGTATCGACTTCCCTATTGACGGGAACGAGTGGAAATTATTGAGCGAAAATCCTATTGATACAATTTTTGACCAATCAAAGGTAATTTACTTCCTCACAAAACTTGAAACCACCGAAACCGAAACTCAAATAATTGCAGAAAAATTGAGCCTGCGTTTTGTGGACAAAGAGGCTACCGAAACTGAGAAGGCTACCTATGACACATTTAGCGAAGCCGCTGTCTATAAGGATATGCTAGGACACACCGCCACAATCACAATTAATGGCGAAACTTACACCGTAATGTATATGATTATGACCCAAACATATTACTCAACCAACCAACCATTCTTTATCGACATCACAACAACAACTACCGACAAAAACTCGAACAAGTAATATATAAGATAATAATAAGATAAATAATGAAAAGCCCCTCACAAGGGCTTTTCATTTTAGTACGCCATACTAAACAATTTGCATTATTTAGAATTTACTCCATATTTTTTGTGTATTTTTCTACTAATTTTTTACCGAGTTTATATAACTCCATTACAGGCACTATGCTAAACGCCACACCAAACACAATTAGCCATTGCGTAATATTGAGCGTAGTCAGCCCGAACACATACGCCACAGGCGGAATAGCGACCACCAAAACATTCATCAAAATTGCGATAGCGAGGGTCGCCCAAAACAGCCTATTAGTAAACACTCTACTCACAAAAATACTATTCTGATGACGCACATTAATTATATGGAAAATCTGCGAAATTCCCAGCACAAGGAACGCCATTGTCGTAGCCAGCGTGCTATCGTTTGTCAAATTGATACACACAGCATAAGTTACAACCACACACACCGTCTGCCAAACAACTTGGGTAAACATAGCGAGTTTTATACCCGCAAACAAGCCCTCTCGTTTTGGCCTTGGCGGGTGCCGCATATTATCTTTTTCCGCAGGCTCGACACTGAGAGCGAGGGCGGGCAACGAGTCCGTTACGAGATTAATAAACAGTATTTGCATAGCAGTCAAAAATCCCATAGTCGGGTACATAAAAGTAATCAAAAGAATTGCCAAAACTTCTACAAGGTTCGTCCCTAGCAAAAACTGCACTACTTTCTTGATATTAGTGTAAATCGTACGCCCCTCGCTCACAGCAGTAACAATTGTGGCGAAATTATCATCAGTCAGCACCACATCAGAAACCTGCTTTGTTACCTCTGTACCCGTTTTGCCCATACCGATACCGATATCCGCCGCCTTGATACTAGGACTGTCGTTTACACCATCCCCCGTCATAGCGACAATTTCGCCCCTCGCTTTCCACGCATTGACGATACGCAACTTATTCTGCGGGCTAACCCTCGCATACACCGAAACATACGGCAAAATTCGCTCAAAATCAGTATCACTCATTCCGTCCAATTCTGCCCCAGTCAGCACCTTGTCGCCATCGTGAAAAATTCCAACTTCGGTAGCAATCGCACGAGCCGTAAGGGCGTGGTCGCCCGTAATCATTACCGTCTTTATCCCCGCCTCGGTAGCAACTCTTACCGCCTCGGCAGTAGTCGTCCTAGGTGGGTCTCGCATAGCAGCCAGTCCCAAGAAAATCAGCCGATTTTCATCATTTTCATCACTAATTTCACTCTTTTTTGGCTTGTATGCGAATGCTAGTGTTCGGAGTCCTTTCTCGGACAAAGCCGCAATTTGCGCCTCAATTCCAGCCCGCAAGTCTTTGGTCAAATTCTCAACCACGCCGTTTATTTCGCAACTAATCGACCTATCCAGCACCACATCAGGTGCACCTTTCGTATACGCAATAACTTCGCCGTCCACCGTATTGAACGTGGTCATCAATTTCCTAATACTATCAAAAGGCAACTCATTTACCCTAGGGTACTTTTCTCTCATCGCTCCGAAATCGTGTTCGCACCTAATAGCCGCAGCCACGAGAGCGGTTTCGGTAGGGTCGCCAATGAGTTTCTCGCCCTGCATAGCTGTGTCATTACACAACGCCATACAGTTGAAGAAATGCCTGCTACGCAATTTTACCATATTTTCGCCGTCATAAATCTTGCCATTAGCATACAACGCCTCGACCGTCATCTTGTTTTGCGTCAGCGTACCCGTCTTGTCCGTGCAAATTATTTGGCACGCCCCCAGCGTTTCCACTGCGTGTAATTTCTTGACAATCGCACGCTTTTTACTCATTCTAGACACCCCGAGGGAGAGAATTATCGTAATAACAGCGGGCAAACTCTCGGGAATTGCCGCAACCGCAAGTGCAATCGCAAGAAGTAGCGACTCCACAACAGTATGCGTGCCCATAGCAATATTTATAGTAAACACCACCAAAGCGATGATTACCACCGCAAAAGTGATAAATTTGCCCAATGTTTTGAGCTTTTGTTGAATAGGCGTGATTTCTTCCTCTTGACTATCTAGCATTTTGGCAATTTTGCCCATTTCGGTATCCATACCAGTTGCCACAACCACACCCAAGCCTCTACCGTATGTAATTACGCACCCCGAATGAACCATATTGACCCTATCAGCGATACCAGTGCCTACTTCCAAAGCGACATCAGCCCGCTTCTCTACTTCAATAGACTCGCCAGTGAGTGAACTCTCATCACTTCGTAAACTGTGCGCCTCCACAAGATAACAATCCGCACAAACCACATCGCCCGATTCTAGGTGAACAATATCGCCTACGACCACCTCACGGGCAGGAATTTCAATCAACTGCCCATTCCGATACACTTTCGCCGTAGGTGCACTCATATCTTTGAGCGCCGCCAACGCATCTATCGCCTTGCTTTCTTGCACGTACCCGATTATCGCATTAATGATAACAATCGCAAGTATTATGCCGCTGTCAATCAAGTCCATATATTCCTGCTGCACAATCGCAATTATCGCCGTTACTACCGCCGCAATCAGCAAAAGAATGAGCATCAAATCCTTGAATTGCTCAAAAAATCTAACCCAACCAATCTTGGGCTTTTTGCCACGCAACTCATTTGCTCCGTTTTGGTTGAGCCGCTTTTTCGCCTCGGCATTTCCTAGCCCCAAAATGCTAGTCTGATACTCGGAATAAATCTGATCCGCCCCCATACTAAACGGGATTTTGCTCATTTTCTCACCTCCTTTTGTCTATGTAGCCTTACAAACCAAGTAGTCACCCCGCACGCTTATTGTAAAGAATTTTTTGTATTTTTTTGTTATTTTTCTGCAAATATTGTCTATTTTTGTAATTTTTGTTTCATTTTTTAGTTATTTTGTCTAATTTAGTTGTTTTATTTTTATTTAATTTTTTTGTCCAATTTATCGCATTTTTGTAAATTACGATTAAGTTTTGTCAAAAACAATTCATTTTTGTCAATTTTTTGCTATTTTATTATATTTTTGTGTATTTTAGTACTTTTTTGGTATTTTTTGTACTTTATTTACAATTTTTATCTATTTTTATACTTTTGTGTACAAATATTTACAAAAAACTACATAATTAGACAAAACCTATCGCTCCATTTGCTGCTCGTTAACTTTCTGCTCGTTAGCATGTTGGCTATTACTTTGCTCACCCATTATATTGGCGTTATTTGATAAATTAGTATTGTTCCGATTTGGGGCATGATTGCTACTCGCATTATTCTCTGCCCCTTGAGTTTCCACAACAAGAGGCATACCCCTTTCCGCCGCATACTGATTCATATCCAACTTGCCATGCTTACTAATAAATATTTGACTATTTCGGATTTCCTGCTCTCTGTCTCTTGCCTCATTATATTCGTTCCCATAATAACCCAATAATTTTTCTTTTTCTTCGTCAGTTATCCTATTTAACCAACTAGCATTATTTAATTCATGATGCCCATCCTGTAAAGACAATCCATTTGCAGAAGCAAATTCCCTTACCCCTAATTCTGTATAACTCAACACTTCTTCTTTGTTCATTGCAAAATGCAGAAACAGCCCCCCACCAAGGTCATTCGTTACATCGAAATAATACGGATATGCACCTTCGCCCGCAATTTCAAATTTAACGATAGAAATTTGATGATCCACAAGATTTCCATAACTTCTCTCGTCTTTTTCATCACGCACATGACAATAACAAGACTCAACATCTAATCCCAAGTTCGCAGCAAAAGCATTAAACAAATTACTCATACCCGCACAGACAGCTTTTTTATTAAACAACGTCAAATAAGCAGAACGAATGCTTCCATAATTATGACTGATTTCGTCTAATAAGTCATCATTATTCAGTTTCCCATCTTGTATGCGTTTTTCTATCAACTCTTGGTACTCATCAAAGCTGCTTAATGTATTAAATTCATAATTACACCAATTATCGTATATATAACTTGTTGCAGGAACTGTCCTGAGAACTCCTTCCTGATAACTACTAACGTAGTCATATTGCACATTTGTAGCAATCCACTGATACACATTGTATAGCGATTGCAAAGGGGGTTCCCCCCGTACACAAACCGTATCAGTAATAGCATCCAACCTTTGCTTCATTATCTCTACTTGTCGAGTATTCAACCCACTTCTAGCCATAAATTCGCTGTTTTCTACCCAATTTATCGAGTCATCACAACCGTACCGTCTGAGAAATTGCGAATACTCCCTTAGGCGCATTCCGACCTCAGATGTATTCGCAAGCCTAATATATGTTTCCACAGGGAAACGAAACACAGGCTTATCAAAACGCACCCTATTAGGGTACTCATAACTTTTGCAAATAATGCTTATTACATCATCTACATAAGCTAGCTTCTGTGAACCGCTAAAATCGAACTCACAAAATTCAGCATCCAGCGAGTGTGTAAAAATTCGGTCAAAGTTTTCTAAATATTTCATACCAGTTACACTCGTCAAATTACTACACCTCTGCATACTCAATTTTTGCAGTTTGGGGAATTGTCCCAAGTCAATTTCTGTAATGCTGTCTTGATTGTCAAGTTGCAAATGGCGAATTTTTTTACAATAATATAGCGGAGTTAAATCCCTTACCTGTTTCCCTTGGTAAAATCTTTGAGCATTTTTCTCATAGTCGCTTTCACTCATATTTTGGACTTCGTTTTGAAACACATTAGGAATTTTATATTCTCTCGGAGCATTACAATACAAGACCTCTAAATTTGATAAATGCTGAATACCCTCTAATGATTTAATTGGCGCTGGGAAATGAGTCAAATCTAGTTGAGTACACGCTTTGAGATACTCTTCTCTAATAGCATCCTTAAATTCAACGCCCGTTCTGTGTTTACGCCCATTCTCATCAATGTAGCCGCTATCAAAAAGTTTCTCCAACTCCGCCTTGACTGCATCAAAAAGGACAGGATTTTCCTCCCGTCTGAATATATCCTCCTCTTCCTTTTCTCTTTGCCTAAATCTAGAAAATAGCCCCATTTTGCCTCCGAGTCTTATCCATAATTTTGTTGTAATTTAATTTTTTATTTATCCCCCGATTTTTTACCCGCAGCGATAAATTCAGCAAATTGCCTATCCGCCAGTTCTTGGTCATAAATATCGAACGCAGGCGTACCTACGTGATGTGCAAACTTTGGGTTAATTACAGGACTAACCGTTACGGGTTTTTCTACCTCGTTATCTATCTCTTCATTTTGCTGCACTATATTCTCTTGGTTATTATCCATCACACCGAAACGGCGACGAAGTTCCTCGGGAGAGAGGTTGATTTCCTCCTCGTCCCAACGCTCCATATCCCCGTCAAAAACTCTAAATTGCATATTCTTACCTCTATTTAGGCAGCACTACTGCCGCTAGACCTATTCATCACCATTTGTGCCTCTTGCTCCGCAACCTTAAATGGCGCAGCCTCACGCTCCATTTGCCCCTTGTCGTAATCAAACTCTTTCTGATACACATTTACATATGTGCTAATATCCATATTTGATATGCGAGTGAACTCAATTTCCTCGTTAGTCAAATACGCCACCTTTTGGAAACCTGCCTCGTCACGCACCATAAACTGCGTGTACCCTCTCTCTGGACAACTAGCACGCATATCGCTAGGGATAAAACTGCTAGGGTTGCTATAACTTGGCCCCGCAAATCCCCTAGGTTGCGGCATACCTTGCACATAATCGCCACCCAATTTTGATTGATACTTGTTATAAAACTCTTGTGCAGACACGCCGTATTTTGTGAGGTAATCCCTCTCCTCTTGGGTAAAATATAATTTGGTCTCTTGCCCATAAACATCTTTCCCACGAGTGCTAAAATACCTGCCTTGCGTGTTGTACTGTCTCAAATTTTGCGGAACAAAACTATTAGGGTCGCTAAACATATTAGCCTCAACCTGATTTTCCGTTGCCAAATTTTCTACCCCAGCAGGCGAATTGCTTTGCCCCATAGACGCCATACCATTTTCATAATTTTCCATAATCAAACCTCTCTTTTATTTTGATTTTAGTATAACACATTTTTTTGCATTTTAACAAACAAAAAACTGGGTTTTGCGAGCATTTTTTGGAGAATTTGGCTAAATTATCGACTTTTGACTTTACTTTTTACCTTTTGTAATGTACAATTAACACACAAAGAATCAAAAAAGGAATTTATAATTATGAAATTAGGTGTTGTTGGATTGCCAAATGTCGGCAAAAGTACGCTATTTAATGCATTGACCAAGGCTGGTGCAATGAGCGCAAACTATCCTTTCTGTACCATCGAACCAAATGTCGGTATGGTGTCTGTCCCTGATGAGCGTTTGGAGGTTTTGGGCGAAATGTATTCTACTCAAAAAATCACCCCCGCTACTATCGAATTTGTAGACATCGCAGGACTGGTGCGTGGAGCAAGCAAGGGTGAGGGCTTGGGCAACAAATTTCTCTCTCATATCCGTGAGGTAGACGCAATTTTGCACGTGGTTCGCTGCTTTGATGATAGCAAAATAATCCATGTAGACGGCTCGGTAAACCCTAGTCGTGATGTGGAAACTATCAATCTAGAACTAATTATGGCAGACCTCGAATCACTAGAAAAGCAACTGGTGCGTGTCCAAAAACTTGCCCGTTCGGGCGACAAATATGCCAAGGAGCAAGAGGAAGTCTTTACCCTAATCCACGAGCAATTGGAAAAGGGTTTGCCCGCAAGGTCGGTAAAACTCGATGAAAAGCAACAGAAAATTATGCGTGAAGCGTTCTTGATTACCGCCAAACCTACCCTCTATGTCGCAAATGTTAGCCAAGAACAACTTGCCCTCGGTCTTGGCGACCCAAGAGTTAGTGAACTCAACGAAATTGCCAAAAAAGAGAACAGTAGCGTCCTACCAATTTGCGCAAATTTGGAGGCAGAACTGAGTGAATTGCCCGAGGACGAGCTAGCAGTATTCAAGGAGGAATTTGGTATCAAAGAAATGGGTCTTGCTCGCCTAATCAAGGCTAGTTATGCCCTATTGGGACTTATCAGTTACCTCACCGCAGGCGAAAAAGAGGTGCGTGCGTGGACTATTACAAAAGGGACAAAAGCACCACAAGCCGCAGGCGTAATTCACACCGATTTTGAGCGTGGATTTATCAAGGCGGAGGTCGTAAGTTACGATAGCCTCGTGAGCCTCGGCGGTTATACTCAGGCAAAAGAAGCAGGCAAAGTCCGTATGGAGGGCAAGGATTATGTTGTCCAAGACGGCGATGTAATCGTGTTCCGTTTCAATGTATAGTTTTTACATAAATTATGCACATTTTTTATGAAAATAGCAATTTTTGCACACTAAACTACCGTTTTTTGATAGTAAATCGCTGTTTTTTAGATATTTATACCACAAGTTATCCACATTTCCACAGTGAATGTGGATAACTTTTTCTATTTTTTTGCATTTTTTGTTTATTTTTGTCCATTTTTTTCTTTCTTATAATTTGCCTAAAATCCCCCCAAGGTTACCAAATGTCTAGACAAAAAAATGAAGCCGTAGCCTCATTTCACATTTACGATTTTAGCAAGCCTTTCCAACTCAACCAAATTTTTCTCAACAAAGTCAAAAGCAACCTTGTACGGCTCGTCCGTTTCCAAATCAATACCACATTTACGCAGTATATTTAGCGAATAATCACTGCCACCAGCACGCAAAAAATTGTAGTAATTTTCCAACGCATTTGGCTCTTTATTGAGAATTTTGCTAGCAAAGTTTATCGCACACACAATACCCGTAGAATATTGCCAAACATAGAATTTACTATAAAAATGCGGAACACTTACCCAACCGCCAGCCAAAATATCGGTTTCACTCATATTCGGCAAGTACTCCCTATTCAGCCTAGCATACTCATCATTGAGAATTTTATCCGAAATAGGCAAATTATTATCAACTAAATTATGAGCAAAACGCTCAAATTCCGCAAACATCGCCTGCCTAAAAAATGTTGAAATAAAATCCTTGATAAAAGAGTCCAAAAAGAACATTTTTTGCCTTATTGTATCCGCCGAATTTAGGCAATATTGATTGAGCAAAACTTCGTTCGTGGTACTAGCAATTTCCGCACAAAAAATCGTATAATCTGACGAATTTCGCCCTTGCGCACTGTCCGCAATAACCGAGTGCATTGCGTGTCCAAATTCGTGAGCAATCGTACCGACACTGTTATAGTCGTCCGTGTAGTTCGCCAGAATTATAGGCGTCCTGCCGTATGCCCCACTCTGGTACGCACCGCCTCGTTTGTTTTTGTTTGGATATACATCAATCCAACGCTCCTTTATCGCCCTATCAAAATTAGCAACATACCTCTCGCCCAACGGCAAAAGCGCCTTGCGTAGCAAATCGCAACACATATCAAAGGTGTATTTTTTATCACTCGTTACCATAGGACAAAGCCTATCCCAAGGTTTCAGCCCGTCATAACCCAAAACCTGCGCCTTGGTCGCATAATACCGCCCCACAATATCCAACCTACTACGAGCGTTGCGAAGCAATCTATCATACACCGCCTCGTCTATATCATCCGCAAATAGTTTCGCTTCCAGCGAATTATTAAACTTCTTGGCTTTTGCAAAAAAAGCGTCTTTTTTTAGACTAGCAATGTAGACCTTTGACATAGTAGTATTGATATTGTCAATCGCCTTATTGTGCGAAAGCATAGCGTTTTTTCGCAAAGTGCGGTCAGGGCTAAACAAATGCATCGACAGTGTCCTATCAGATACCGAATGTGTTTGACCCTTGCTGTCAACCGCATCTTCACATACCATATTTACCGCAAAATATGTCTCCATTATTTCACGAAAATCACCCGCAAAAGTGCCAGTACCAGAGAGCAATTTTTCCTCTTTTTCAGAGAGCGTATGTTCATGCTTGCGTAACAGTTTTTTGATAAAGAAACTCTCGTCCTTAAATTGAGGGTCATTAGCCACATCTAACAAATACTCCTCCGAGTATTTTAACATTTCAGGCTCATAAAACGCCAAATTTTCACTCAATTTTGCCGCAAAATTCATAATTTGAGTAGACATTGCCGCAAACTCCGAATTTGCCATATCCTCATTTGCGTGATGGTCAGCATACATATACAAGTCATAAAATTCTTCGTCCGACTTGTTTAGTTCATCATAGAACTCACGCAAAAAAGTTTTTTGTCCCAATTTCCCTTTGAATTTTTCCAATTTTTTGACGAATTTTTCGCAATTTTTTAGCCTAGCGTAAAATTCCTCATTACTTTTGCAGAATTTGCTCAAATCCCACTTGTATTTTTCTTCAATCTCACTTCTCAATCTTTCTTTCATATTTTCTCCAATGCTAAATAACAAATCTATGCAAAATAACGAAGAGTTGCGCCGCTTATATGTTTCTACTCACCCACACCCCTCAGATACCACTGGCTAGGATATAAGCAAGCAAGACTAGGAGTATGCCGAATATTCCGAGGGCGCATATACCTAATATGTAACCGAGTGAATATATCGGCTCGGGACGCAGTATTGCGCCACTTTATGCTACCGTCATATCACAAGTCTCCCCACTCAACTGGCTAGGATTTAAGCAAGCAAATCTAGGCGCAAGGTCTTTTTTAGGCAGGCGTGTATTGGTCATACATAACTGTCTAAAAAACGACCGCAGCAACGAAGAGTTGCGCCGCTTATATCCTAGCCAGACTGGATTGCTGTAACCGCAATCACCAACACCGCCTCCTCCACACTACACCCTCGACTCAAATCATTCACTGGCAAATTAAAGCCCATAGTTATTGGCCCAATTGCCCGCAAAGAACCGAAGTATTGAGTGATTTTGTAGGCGATATTCCCCGCATCGAGGTTAGGCATTACAAAAATATTTGCAGGTCGAGTAACAGGCGCATTAGGCATTTTGGTAGCCCGCACACGCTCGTTGACACACGCATCAAATTGCGTTTCTCCAATCGCCATAATGCGAGGATTGCGAGCACAAAAAATCTCATACGCACGCCGTACTTTTTGCACACTTTCCGAATCCGCACTCCCCAGAGTCGAATAAGAAAGAAAAGCACAACAAGGCTTACTTAGCCCCAGCATAGCATATTGTTCTAACATCATTTCCGCAATTAGAGCTTCTTGCTCCGCCGTAGGATTCTCTACCACAGCACAGTCCCCCATAAGGAAGCAATCCGCCGTTACCGCATTCCTCCCCGCAAACAGAAAGTATGAGCTGACCAACCCCTGCTTGCTCTTGATAATTTGCAGAGCGGGACGCAGCGTCCTAGCAGTCGGCACTTCTGCACCGCAAACTATACCGTCCGCACCCCCGATTAGACAATAGCCATTAGCGAAATAAATCGGGTCGAGAGCGAGATTTGCCGCCTCCTCTATCGTCATTCCCTTTGACTTGCGAGCCTCATAAATCGCATTGATAACTTGCGGCAACTTGTCCGAACTCTGCGGCTCAACAATAGTAATCGTCTTTTTTAGTTTAGTCGCCATACTGAGGTCAATTTTCTTTGGGTCGCCTATCAAAACAATATTCGCTACCCCCAATTTCGCCGCCCGAATTGCCGCCGCCACAATTCGTGGCGAAAATTCCGCCTCAGGCAAAACAATAGTCTTGTCATATTGCTTTGCCATTTTTATTAAACGCTTTTTTATATCCATTTTTATCCTTTTATCTTCTCATTTGTTGTTCAATAATTTTGTTTTTTCTATCCTGCTCTATTTCCCTTTTAATACTGTATATTTCGTCGTTGATTTCTTTGACTTTTTGATACTTTTTCTTTACCGAAGCAATTTTGCTGTACGACAATCTCCCCATATACTCTGACATCGCATAACAAATTTGAGCAACATTAGCGCGCTCACGATATTTTTTGACGAAATGCAATACACATTCAGGTTCATCGTGTTGAGCGAGCAGAGCATCTTGGATTTTGTCGAACTGCTCCCCATTGTTTGTCGCAGCAATATTTACTAATTGCTCATATCTACGCTCTTTAATCAACCAATCAATATAACTCGCCCACAACTTTGGGTCTTGCTTATCCGCAAAATCAAAATGAGTTTTCGCCACTTCTTCCGCTGGCAAAAATTTGAACGCTTGGATATTGCTTTTATCCAAAACTATTCCTTGTTGTTTACTCAAACACAATTCTAGAACGCCACAAAATTCCCTAAAAACTGCTGAATTGTTAAACAAATTTGTCGCAACATCTTTGTTCCACTCCGCAATAAATTTCTGCGTATATTCCGTTATCGCCTTGTTATCCCCTCGTTGCATGGCGGTACGCAACCCCTCAAGAGTTTCAGCCAAAATTTGCTCATTCGTCAATTTTTGTTCCATTCCAAACCTCGCATAATTATTTGAAAATATTATAAAAGATTTCCCCACAAAAAGCAATCAAAACCACCCAACTTTACCGCCATTAGACAAAATTCCTCATATTCCCCCCACACAAACATCCTTATTTGCTCCAATTTACAAATTTACTACTCAAATATTTCTTTTACTCTGTCAAATGGTAAACTAATACTAATTTTCTCACACCAAAAAACCGCAAAATTTGCCCAGTTTAACCTTGTATTATCGTAAAAATTGTGTTATAATATGGTCTATAAAAACTTAAACGAGGTATGTATGGAAAAATTGACACCACAACAACTGAATTTTGAAGCATTCAAATGTGAACTACGAGTAATGCCTTTTAGCGATATTAGCGATTATCGTGCAGTTCTCGCAAACGCAAAGGCAGACAACCATTCTAGGAATTTTGCAGCGGTTAGCTTATACCGTGATAAGAGTGTGGATAGAGCCAAGAGAGTGAATGAGGCTATGGGCGTTTGGGCAAAAGTAGACGATGCCGAAGCAAACTTTCTCCTCTCTACCGCATATTTTCAGCACAACAAAAAAGAAGAGGGTATAGACAGACTACGCAAGGCAATTAAGCTAGGCAGCGTTCCCGCCCAACTCCGTGCTGGTTACTGCACCTTGATGGGCATCGGCGTAAAGCCCGATTTGGAAAAAGCCGCCAAGATTTTTAAGCGATTGGCGACCGAAAAAGTACCAGAGGCAGTCTACTTTACAGGTGCGCTATATATGATGGGCAGCGAAACCACTCCCCAAGACCCCGAGAAAGCTCGCAAGCTCCTAATGTGGTCGGTCAAAAATGGTTGCAAATTCGCCGAGTTTGAACACGGTATCACCCTGCTTGCCAATCCCGAAACAAAGGACGAGGCGATTGACTATATCTACCGTGCCGCCGCAAAGCAAGAAATTCGTGCAATGATGTGGTTGGCAATTGAGTTGGCTCGTGGCACAATTTTGGAGAAAAATTTGGCAGCTAGTCAAAACTATATGGAGCAATGTTACGCACTACATTTCAAGCCAGCCGTTGACGCAGTGAACGAGGCACTCAAATCTGACAAAAAATAATGATTTATGAGGATTTTTTATGAATATTTTGTATAACTATGTCGCAGATTTGCTATCTAAACAAAAAGACTTGGACAAAAATCAAGTTCTAGAATTTCTAGAAACACCAGCAAACGACCATGGCGATGTGTCCTTGCCTTGCTTCAAATTTAGCAAAACTATGCACCTATCTCCTATCGCTATTGCCGAGCAATTCGCTAGCGGGTTGGAGGACAAAAACATTACCAAAGTCGAGAGCATTGGCGGTTTCCTAAACTTTACATTTGCTCCCGAATTTGTGGCAAAACAGATGATGGAAAATCTGGTCATCACCCAGGAGCAAATCAGTAGCACTTCGGGAATGAAAGGTAAAACAGTCTTGATTGAGCATACCAGTATCAACCCGAATGCCAGCCCACACATCGGTAGGGCGAGAAATGCACTAATTGCAGATAGTTTGGTGCGTATTTTTAGATTTTTGGGGTGGAAAACTGACACTCATTACTTCGTCAACGATGTCGGCAAGCAAATCGCTATGCTAGTCTACGCCACAAAGGACAAACCAAATGTTACTTTTGATGACTTACTGCAAATTTATATTGATGTAAACGAGCAAGCCAAAGAGAACCCTCAAATCGAGCAGGAGGTTTTTGCCTACCTCAAACGGTTCGAGAGCGGAGACGAGGAGGTTATTTCCGAATTTAACCGAATTGTTAGCACTTGTATCAAAGGTCAAACCGCAATTTTTAATGAATTGGGTATCACTTGGGACCATTTCGACTACGAATCCCGCTACATTCACGAGCATATCACTGACAAAATTTTGGCAGAACTCAAACAAAAGCCTCAACTTTTTGAGGACGAAAACGGCAGATATGTCCTTGACCAACACGGCGAAAAAATCGGTATTGACGACCCTATGCTGGTCGTTACCCGTCAAGACAAAACCAGCCTCTATGCTTTGCGAGATATTTGTTACAGCCTTGACAAAGCCCGCAGCGGCGCAGACCGCAATTTGTTGGTACTAGGCGAGGACCAAAAAGTCTATTTCCAGCAAATCGGTGCGGCAATGCGTCTTTTGGGCGAAGAACCAGCCGAAGTTGTGCACTACTCTTTCGTATTGTTGCCTGACGGTAAAATGAGTACTCGAAAAGGTACAGTGGTTTTGCTATCCGACTTTATGCGTGAAATCACCGCAAAAGCGGACGAAATTATCCAAGAAAAGCGTGGAATTAGCGATATTAACAAGGCTAAAATTGTCGGCTACGGTGCGCTAAAATACAGCATTTTGAAGAGTAGTCCAGAGAAAAATGTGCTTTTTGACTGGAATAATGCCCTTAACTTTAACGGCGACAGTAGCCTATATTCTCAATACAACTACGCCCGTATCCAATCAATTCTGGGCAAAGCGGATTGCGATTATTCGGACGCAGATTATAGTGTGCTTACCCGCCCTACCGAATTAGCGTTGATAAAGCAATTGTATAACTTTGAGAGTATGATTTACGCTGCATATCGTAATCTAAACCCAAGTATGCTCACAAACTATTTGTTTGGTTTGACTAGCAAATTTAGTCAGTTTTATTCTGCCGAGAGCATTCTCAATACCGAGGATATCAACCTTAAAAAGGCTCGTTTAGCGCTGATTGACAAGACCGCAATCGTCATAAAAAACTGTCTAAACTTATTAGGTATTGATGTAGTAAACCAATTATAAATATTAGAAAAATGTCAAATTTTTGAGGCATTTTTCTGATTTCATTGCTATTTTGTAGTACTTTTTTAATATTTTCTATATATTTTTTGTTATTTTTTAGATGCTTCTAATTTATTATTTTGGGTATATTTTTTACAGGAGGAACTCAACTTTATGGACTTTTACAAGCTCTATCACAAGTGCTATATGGCAGAAAAGAACTCCCCCACTCCAACAGCAAAGGACGCAGGTCGGGAGGCGGAGGCTCATCGTGCCGCAATCAACGCCCGCTACAAAAAGAAACTTTTTCACAAATGTATGGGCTACTCTATCCTAAATTCAGGACTCCCCCTAGTTGTCAATGCTCTGGCGATGGAATTAATATACAAAACCACGGAATGCAACGCATTTCACTCTGCGTATGTCATAAGCCTCTTGGGAGGCGCTGCAATGTGTATGTATAGCAATACACGATTCGGAGGGGTGTTTAACAGCGAAATCAAAACCTGTAAAAAAGAGATGTGCAACAGCAATCACCACGACATTTTCTGGGAATGTGAAATGGACGACTTTGTCCAGTCCGCCAACCAAAAAGAACCTTAAAAACTGGGTTCAAAGTCTTGCGACTTTTCACAGATTCTCCAATACAGGCTTACGCAGGGATGGGTCGGAATGACAATGCCCCACCTCCTCACAATAAACCATTAATTAGCTTGCATTTTAACTGAAATTTGTGTAAAATTAATCAAAAATCAATATTTTGAGGTGAAAATATGGCTTTTATCAAATGCCCAAGTTGTGGTAAAGAAATTCAGGATTCTTCCCAAGAGTGTATGTACTGCAAATTCGATATGAACAATTACGATAGGGATACCCGCATCAAAATCATTGTTCAAGACCCGAATGTGCTCCCCTTGGGTGGCAGCACCCTATCTATTTATAACCACACAACGGGGGCGCTTTTGACCGATGTTAAGTTAGGCGACATATTTTATCTTACTATTAGCGAACCAACCGAAATCGCCGTTACCAAAACAGCGTGGAAAACAGGTAGAGCAATTTTGCGAGCGAAACCAAACGCAACATACAAAATTATGCTCAAAACAGGGTTTTTGTCCTCAAAAATCATCATAAAAGACATTACAGACACCCCAAGCCTTGCGGGCGAAAGTGAAACCATAGACGAAAATACAGCACAAAATGAGGCAAATTAGTTGACCATATCACCGTTTTCCAAATTTCAGATATTGAACGGCAACACTCTCAAAATTTTTGCTAGTGTATGTATGCTCATCGACCATATAGGTATGATTTTGCTCCCACAGGTCGAAATTTTGCGAGTAATCGGCAGACTATCAATGCCGATTTTTGCTTTCTTTATTGCAGAGGGGTGCAAATACACCCACGACAAGGCAAACTACCTACTCTTTATGGCGACTCTCGGCGTTGCTATGATGATAGTACAGTACGCTTTTACAGGGATGTTTTTTGGCAATATTCTGATTTTATTCTCTCTATCTATCCTATTAATCTATGTTTTTCAAAAATACAAAGAGGTAATTTTTGCTACCAAATTTGACCTAAACAAGCAATTTATTTGGCTCGGCTTATTTTTGCTAACTATCATTTTTTGTATAGTTAGTTGCAATATTTTGCGGGTAGACTACGGTTTTTATGGGGTTATGCTAGCATTTTTTGCAAGCTTGCCAAATTTTAGAGGTATTGATGCAGGAATACTAAATCGCTTTGATAACCTTGCCACACGCCTCGCATTTTGGGGGTTAGCTATGCTCGCACTTGCCCTCGATTTGGGTGGTACTCAAATCGCTTCGCTTATCGCCCTACTCCCACTAGCTATGTACAACGGACAACGAGGCAAAATTCGATTAAAATATTTTTTCTACATTTTCTACCCAACGCATATCGCAATTCTCTACGGAATAGCTCTGCTTATACGATAGATTTCCCAAATAGTCTTGACGAAACATATAAATTATGTTAAAATAAAATTAAATTTAAGGGAGGTTTTTGATTATGCCAACTTTTCACATTGACCCAGAAGATGAAATTTTGCACTACATTTCATACACTCGCTCAAAATACAATATGTACGAAACAATAGAAAAATGCATACCTACACGAGATGTCAAGAGAATGATTTTCCCGAGAGATTGCACCAGTTTCGAACTGTTTGACCGTGTATTTAGACATAGCGACACTGATGACACTATTTTTGTAGGAGAAGTCATCAACCGTTCACAGTACTATATCGGCACAATTTACGACCTAGACGCAGTAGCAAAAGAACTCGGGAAAACTTCCCCTGAGTACGAACTACTCGCAGACATCAATCCTGAGAAAATTGTCAAGGTCTACGGCGATGAATTTCTGAGTGTTCGAGACAACGACCACGTAGTTTTGCCTAGTCGGGTAAAATTTGGTAGTGAATTTGGCATCGCACCTAATGCACCAACACCTACACACACCCTAACAATGGAAAAATAACAAATCAATAGATAAATACTAGATAAAAACAGAAAAAGTCGCTAAGTTTTAGCGACTTTTTACTATTCCACTTAAATTTTAACACATTATCTCATACTCAATATTTTCAAAATTGTGTTTATCCAAATCTCTTTTGCGTATAAATATGTGCAACTGACCAACTCCGCCAATAAAAAATTCATTCTCCTCGCTCCCCGTTTCCGAGGTATCAATCGTATTAATCTGTATCAACTGCAAAAAGTCATAATTACTATCTTTCGGGTAATTAGGCATCGCACTGCCTTGCATATCCGCAGGCCACCCCAAGAGCCTCGTATCCCAATTTTCTCCCTCGGGTACAAATTTACTCACAAAATCATCATATTTGGGCAAATCTTTCTGCGTAATTGCTTCCGCCGTAGCCCACGAAGGGTAGTCATCTTCCGCACAAAAATCGAGGAAATGCTCCCCTAACAGCCAAGGTTGCATATCATCGTCATCAGAATTTACCTCATAGACAAAGTCGCTGCGAACCAAGTCGTCCTTGTTAGCAAAGTAATACACCTTGACCCCGTCCGCCTTATTACGAGTGCTTATCGCTTTGCTGATATGCTCATAAAACACACTCAAAACACCAGTTTTAGGCAAAATTCCGTCCTTATCAAACTTGCTAGCCTCAGCCAAATCAATCTGACAAACAAAACTTAAAGGGCGCTCTTTGTTCGCCACTCTCATCATACAGCCCTCACCACTTGTTGTTACTGGCCAAACAAAATCTTTTGGCAAATCGGGATGCCCGCCAATTTTACTAAACCTTGCCTCCTTAACAAAACTCATCTTGATAGCATTCCTTTTGAGGGTCGATAATAGTTCCTCATAATTTGTATCGTCAACCACCTCGTCCTTTCCCCCCTCTCTGCTAGCCTTGACAAACATATCATCTCCGCAGAGTGAATTTGCCAACTCCTCGATTTGCCCCAAAACCTCTGCCTTACCACTTGCAAAAAACGGCACAGAGAATTTGCAATTTTCAAAGGAAAATTTTGCTTTTTCACGCCTCTCATCAGTTATCAACTCTACCGACTCGAATTTTTCTTTCCGTCTAATTATCAAGAAACCGCCGTAACAAAATACGAGATATTTTTCTGTTACTACCAAAAAATGATAACAGCACAATAATTCTAGCAATATGCAAAACAGTGCTAGTATCAGCCGCAAGGTCAAATCTGGAATAAACATAAAACCTATCAAAAAGGCAGTTATTACCAAAAAGACCAAAGGATTGTATTTCCCCCAAAAAATCTGCATAACTTCACTCCTTTACTTTTACTACCACTATACTATTTTTATCTATCAAAGTCAACAGTTTTCACACCAAAACTTCATCATACTTTTACCCAAAAAATAACCCAAAATTCATAAAAAAATTACAAAAAAATAAAAAACAGCCCCAAAAAGGCTGTAAAAATCTAATTTTTTTAATATTTTTTTAGATTT
>DHMD01000020.1:0-3750 GCA_002405615.1 Christensenella sp. UBA4651
GGGCGTGGCTTTGTGCGGGGCCTATTACCAGTGCCGAACCGATAACAAATGGGATATACAGCGCTGCGAGGAGAATGATTGACGGCGATGAGATGAAGAACGCAAGCAAAATCGCAAAGGCAGTCATCATTGCCATACCAGTAGGGAGCAGGAATTTCGTTCCGAACTTGTCATACAGCCTGCCTGCGATTGGTGCGACTATACAACTGAGGAAAATCGCAGGGAAAAGCACTAGCGAACTAATTAATGCGCTGACGCCTCGTTCTGCTAACACGTAAGGCACAACAATGTTGAATGCGAATATCAGCATTAGCGTAATAATATTGAGTATAAGTCCGCAATTAAATACTTTTGTGTGGAATGGTGCAAGGTTAATGAGCGGCTCTGCGATGTGTTTTTGCCTAATTATAAATGCTATCAGTAGACCTATACCTACAACAAAGGTAATAAGTGCTATCCACCAGCAAGTAAATACTGTCGATATTGCGTAAAGTATTCCTATGAGTGCAAGGGCGATGAGAATTACGGATAAAACATCGAGTTTCGGCTTGCCGAGGGCGGCTACATTGCCGAGGAAAATGGCTGCCAATATAAAGAGGATTAGGCAGAGTCCACCAAATACCCAGAATAGTATGTGCCAATTTGCGACACTCATTAGCGCTCCTGCTGCTATTAGGCTGAGCGAGGGGCCGAGGGTGGTCATTGCGCCCATTATACCCATATATGAGCCTAAACGTTCCCTTGGAGCGATGTCCAAAATTACATTCATCGCAACGGGGATAAGTAGACCCGAGCCTAACGCTTGAATAATTCTACCTATTAGCAGCATAATAAAACTGTTGGACAGTCCTGCAACAACGCTACCGATAATAAATAGCGATACCGTGCATAGAAAGAGAACTTTGGTCGGTATTCTGCGGTATAAAAACGCAGAAATCGGTACCATAATGGCAGCGCCCAGCATATAGCCAGTTGCTAACCATTGCACGACCGAAAAGTCGACTCCCAAATCCCTACCGATTGTGTTGAATGCTATGTTTAGGAAAGTTTCGTTAAAAGTTGCTAGGAACACAGCAAGGGCGGTGATTAGGAGAATGATTTTTGTATTTGTTTGTGTTTTTGTTTTCATTTTTACTCCTTTCGATAGAAAAACAAAAACGGTAGAGGCATATAAGCTCCCTACCGTTGCGTCAGTTGTAACTGACTGTGTGTCGTTCTAAAGCTAATATATTTTACGCTCAAAAAATAAAAATGTCAATAAAATAAATAAAATTTTACAAAATTTTCTCTTTTGAGGTAATAAGTGTTTGTCTTTTTGCAAAATATATATTATAATAGGATTTAATACTAATTTATGTGGCGGGGAGGAGGTTCTCGCCGCTCATCAACTTTAAGGAGAAAGGGTCGGATGTACAGTTTTGTGTATTATTTAATTGCACTATTGATTGGTGGCGGAATTTTCGCCATAAACTTAATACTGAATAAAAAATCGCAGAAATGGTACACGATTTGGCTCAAAATTTTGTCCACTGTTTTTGGGCTGGTATTTATGTGTCGCTATATGCTGGGAGAGGACGCTATTCAGGCGATGCACGCACTGGGCGATACTCCGCTATCGTCTACGGCGAACTTTTTTGCCCTGTTTTTGGTGTGGTTTACATATGCGGGCAACTTGCTCCTCAGCCTGTTTGGGTTCTTCAAAATTCCTAAGCTTGTGAATTTCGTAAAATATGTCAGCACTCCGATGAGTATAATCAACTTTGTGTGTATGTGGTTTTCGTTTGCTGCTGTAATTGGACCTGGGGCGATTGATGATTTGAGTGTGCGTGGCGTGTTCTTTGCTGTGGAAATCGGCTTGGCACTCGGGTACTCACTGTCCATTTTCTATCAAAATTCGGACTGGTTTGTCAAGAAAAATAAGGTTATTTCTGCCGCTCCGCAAAACGAGGTCGTGCAGTACAAACACATAACTTCGGACGATGAATTGAAGGTTATCACTGCCAAGGACCGCTGGGAGGCTTTCTGTAAGTGGGTAGAAAATGCTGGTCTAAAAATCGGCAAATTCTTCTACAAGTATTGGTTCGACATTTTCGCTATATTGATTGTATTCCTCGCTGTTATGCCTGCCTACACTTTGGAGGGATTATTCGGCGAGGTGCATATGATTAGTAAGGCAAAAGGGCTAGAATTCGCTCACCGAATGATACTGTATTTGGGTATCATTTTGCCTGTAATTATGCACTTTTCACTCCGAAACAAAGAGTATAGGGAGAAGCGCTTTTATCTATTATATATATGCTTGGGTACGCTGCTATCTTTCTCGCTCAACCACAAATTTGTAGACTTTCTCGACCCAACGCTATGGCCGCTGCACTTGTGTAATACGGCGATGTACATTATGCCTGTTGTGCTGATGTTTAATATGAAACGCTTTTTCTACTTTACATATTTTATCAACGTTTTGGGTGCTTTCCTTGCTATGGTTATGCCGAATTACAGCCCGGACACGATAAACATAATCGACACGAACCTCTGCGTTTTCTATATCAACCACTATATTGCGTTCTTTATGCCGATACTATTTGTGTCGCTCAAAATGTTTGAGCGTCCAAAATTCAAGCAATTCGTCTACTCGATGCTCGGATTCTTGGGATACTTTGTGCTGGTGCTCGTGCTAAACGCTATGTATACAGGTATGTTTGAGGCGGGAATGGTAAACCGCAGCACAGACTTCTTCTTTATCAACAGCGACTTTATCGCAGATAAGTTGGGTACTTGGGCGGAGAGGCTGCGTGATATTACGGCGGTAATTGAGGTCGGCGGTATCAAAATGACTTTCTATCCGCTCTATCAGTCGCTATTCTTTATAGTATATATATTCCTAGGCTTGGGAATGTGGTTTGTATACGAGCAGGGTTACGCTATCGCAAATTCGTGGTCGGACATTAGACAACGCAAAAAAGCGGTAAAACTAGACAAGTTGGCGTTATTGAGTAAATTAGATGGGAGGAGTTTGCAAGAACCTATGGAACCAGAAAATGTAAACAAGTTAATTTTGAGAAATTTCAGTAAAAAGTATGCTAGCAGTTCGGTTTTTGCGGTGCAAAATGCGAACTTGGAGGTCGAGGGCGGCGACATTTTTGGCTTCCTTGGGCCGAATGGTGCTGGTAAGTCTACCATTATCAAATCTATCGTAGGTATCCAGCCGATAACTAGCGGACAAATCGAGGTTTGTGGCTATGATGTGGACAAGCAGAGTGTGGAGGCAAAGAGGCAGATTGGTTTCGTGCCTGACCACTACGCTCTGTACGAAAAGTTGACGGGTAGGGAATACATCAACTATATTGCCGACCTATACGAAGTACCGCTTGCGGAGCGAACCGAGAGAATTGATAACTATGTTGCTAGATTTGAGTTGGAGGGTGCATTTGATAACCAAATGAAGACCTATTCGCACGGTATGAAGCAGAAAATTGCGATTATGGCGGCATTGGTACACAATCCGAAAGTGTGGATTCTCGATGAGCCTCTCACTGGACTAGACCCAAATAGTATTTTCCAAGTAAAAGAATGTATGAAAGAGCACGCTCGGGCGGGAAATATTGTGTTCTTTTCTAGCCATATTATTGATGTCGTGGAGAGAATTTGTGATAAAATTGCGATTATCAAGAAAGGGCAGATTTTGCTATCGAAACGCATTGACGAGATTGAGGCGGACGGCACCACGCTAGAAGAATTTTATATGACCAT
>DHMD01000020.1:3791-4057 GCA_002405615.1 Christensenella sp. UBA4651
AATGGTAAAGATTATATGCACAAAATCGACTCCTTGGGCGAGGAAATCAAGGAGGAAGTCAAGGGCGAAATGCTTTTTGATGGCGAGGTAAAGGCAGGGAAATCTGCGAAAACCAAGCCAAAAGCGGCAAAAAAAGCAAAAGAAACTACAAAAGTCAAAAAGGCGTCTGCAACAAAGCCTAAAAAAGAGGGGCAAAAAAGTACCAAAAAAGCAAAAAGTGTAGAGCCTGTTTCGAGCGAAAAATTAGGAGAAGCCCCTGCGGAGGG
>DHMD01000020.1:4118-10175 GCA_002405615.1 Christensenella sp. UBA4651
GAGGAGTAATCTATGACAAAAGAAAATGCAAAGCCAAATGCTTTGAAAAGTCTGTGGAATAAGATTGCTCGGTGGTTTATGCTCTTGCGACCTCTCGTTCTGATGCAATTAAAGGATAAAATCGACTTTTCATTTCTAAAAAATAAAAAGAAAACACTATTCAAGATTATTTGGACGCTGATTGGTTTTGTCGTGGCGACTGCTGCGATTTACCTCGTGTTTAGTTTGATTGTCAAGTTCGGCCTGTTTTCGTTCATTCAGACATTCAATTTTAGGGTGTTTTTGGTGCTGATGACAGTAATCATCGTATTGAGTACGCTGTCGTGCCTAGTCAATGTAACGAGTACGCTGTATTTTGCGAAAGATAACCCAGTTCTGCTCACAATGCCAGTGAAATCTAGTACGATTTTTACCTCAAAAATGATTGTTTGCTTTATCTACGAACTCATCAAAAACTTCACATTCATTTGGCCATTTATGATTGCCTACGGTATGGTAATGGGGCTATCGTTTGTGTACTTTTTGTGGTCGGTTGTGGCAATCCTAATTTTGACAACCTTTATAGTAATTATGTGTGGCTTCTTGTCTATTCCTGCAATGGGAATTGCGATTTTGGCAAAGAAATTTCGCACTCTCGAAATCATCGTTGTTACCGTGCTGGTTGCTGGGTTGATTTGGGGTGTGGTTGCGGCTATCAATGCAATCCCTGCTGACATCGACCTAGTGCGTGATTGGGGTAGGATTTTCTGGAATTTGCAGGACTTTCTCACTAATTTTGCTAGTATTTTTGTGGTGTTTGACTATCTGTTGCAATTCCTAACTGGTATGCAATACAATAGTTTCATATTTAATCTTGGCTCGACTTGCAACCTCATCACTTTTGGTGTGATTGTCGGCGTAACTCTGTTGTGTTACCTGCTTACTTATCTATTATCAAAGCCGCTATTTTTGCGAATGGCGAGTAACCCGTTTGAATTCAAGAAAAAGGCTGTCAAAAAGCAGAAAAACAGCCATAAAAACGCACCTTTTGTGTCTGCCGTTGTACAGCAGTCCAAGAGGACAATTCGTACCCCTGCGATTATTTATAGTATTCTGGCGACTGCGGTGATAGCGCCTATTGCGATTTTGCTGCAAAACCGAATTTTCGGGGCGATGGATACACGCTTGGGCGGTATGTATATGGCGTTGGCATTTAATGTGTTGATTGTGCTACTTATGCTGATGTCGACCAACAACTCGCTAGCGAGCGTGTTTAGTCGAGAGGGGAATGCGGCTTATCTCAACAAAATTCACCCAGTACCATATCGAGTGCCTTTGACTGGTAAATTAGTACTGAATATGGCTATCTGTATCGTGTCGATTTGCGTGTCGGTGGGGGTGATGAATATCTTTGTGCCAATGGGGGTAGGGAATGCTATTATGCTCGCCCTCGGAATGAGCTTTATTTATCTTGCACACCTGTTGTGGAGTGCGGAACTTGATATTATGAACCCGCAGAACAGACAATATCAGACGACTGGTAAGACGCAAAAAAATCCAAACGAGGCCAAGAGTACGATTTTCTGCTTTATTATGGCGGGCTTGTTCGCATTTGTAATGTACTTCTTGATTAGTGAAAATTTCGCAAAAGTTTTCCCTAAAATTATGCTAATCGGTGCTGCCGTATTTGCGGTTAGATTATACTTGTATTTGACTAGGATTAAATTATATTATAAGGAAAAGTAGACTATGAAAAAATCGACAGTAATTATAATATTAATCGTTTACCTCGCTTCTATTATTGTTGTGGGATTTTTTGGTATGCGTGTTAAAGTTTACGATAAGGTCAAGTATGTCAAATCTATCGAGGTAACGGCACAGGCGGAAAGTGAGGATATGTACTCATTTGAGAGCAACGGAATTAACCCGACAACGCAAAACCACCAATACACGCTCAAAGTGTATTTTACCGAGCACCATTTGGTTGATGTGGACGGGAAAGCGTATTTGCCGATTATCTTTATGCCGCAAGTAACATACGATTCGGGAGATATTGCGGGCGAGGCGGAGAAAATCAAGTATAGTATTGTTAGTTCTATTGACTATGTTGCTCAAGGTAGGGTTGCCCTGTCTCAAAGAGGGGAATTAAATTGCTTTGATTCTTTGTTTGCTTTTACAGTAATGATTAGTCCAGAAACATCTAGTTTAGTTGGGGCAAAAGCGGAAATTGAGGTTTGGGTATTCTAGGTTTTGGCTCGTGCGAGGTTTTGCAAATTTCGCTTGCGGGATAATTTAGGCAAAATTCAACTTTTGTGAATAGGAATAAAACAAATAACAAGAGGTACAAATGACATTTAGCGATTTTTGGACGGGGCAAAATAATCCGTCTTTGCCCAAAAGTGAATATTTATATAATACTCGACATATTCTTGTGCTGGTCGCAGTCGTGTTGGCTTGCGTTGTTTTGACGCTGATTTTTCGCAAAAAGAGCGACAAGGCGAAGCGGATACTTTTCTATGTATTAGGGTCAATTTTGCTGTTTTTTGAAATTCTATCCCGAGTGGTCAATTTGATTGTTACTGATGATTATAGTTTGGTAAACATTTTCAAAATTTTAGCCCCAATGCATATTTGCTCGGTTATGGTTTGGGTGTTTATTGTTGCAGCATTTACTCGCAACAAGACACTGATAAATTACTCTGTAATCGGCGGAATTTTGGCGACTACGGCGTTCCTACTATATCCTGCGGTCGGACTAAATAAGGTGTATATGTCGTTCACTTGTCTATATAGTACGATTTCGCACTCTATCGGTTTTATTACGGCGATATGCCTAATGACGCTAGGGATAGCAAAGTTTGAGTTTAAGGATATTTGGAAGATTTATATTTGCTTTGCGGTAATGTTCTTGTGGGGAGTGCTACTAGATTTTGTGATTTTGCCAGGGTCGGACTATATGTATCTAGTCAATGACCCACTGGAACTAAAAATCAATTTCCCTTATCAAATACTGTATGCGGCAATTTTGATTGTGTATGTTGCGGCGTACTATTTTGTGAGTTGGTTAGTCAAAAAAATAAAATCCAAAAAAAATACATAAAAAATGTCAAAAAATAGCAGAAAATGCTATTTTTTGTTTTACGAAATCGCTTTTATATGGTATAATTTGAGTGCTTTATGAGCAAATTAATAATGAGGAGAGAGAAAAATGACGAAATCTAGAAGCCTTTTGATTAGCGTTGTTTTGGGGCTTTTTGTTATGGTTGCCTGTCTGTGCGGTTTTGCTGGCTGTGCTAGCGCCAAAGTTACGGGTATCGTAATAGATGGCGGATATACTAGCGCTGTCAAAGTTGGTACTACTCTGGATACCAGTAGCCTAGTTGTCAAGGTAAAGAAGTCAGACAATACCGAAACCGTATTGAGTGCTGATGATTACGAAATTACTGCGACTCCTGACACTAGCACAATTGGTAAGCAAAAGATAGAAGCAAAATATGAGAGTGATGGTACTTCTTACTTTGCTTCTGCTGATGTTTGGGTTTACGGCGACTTGAAAAAAGTTACAATAGAACCAAACTCATATCAAAAATCTGTTAGAAAAAATCAGCCATATGTGACTGACTCTATCGTGGTTATCGCTTCATATGAGTGTGACCCTACGGAAGATTATCAAAAGACACTCAGCAACCAATATGTGACTTTTGGTACAATTGATACTTCTGTCGCTGGTACAAAAATGCTAGAAGTTACATATTTAGAAAATGGCGTGGCTTTTAGCGATAGTGTTGAGGTTGTAGTAAATGATGACTACACTATTTTTGGCTTTGCAGCGCCTATAAATATATCTGAGGGGTATGCAAAAAATTCGCAACTCAAAAACACTTACACTGTTAGCGGTAGCACTGGTGTAAAGGGCTTTGAGGTAACTGGCGAAAAATACAAAGTTGGTTCATACAACAAGTTTTGGTATAAACCAACTCTAAAAGTTGTACAAAAAGGTTCTACTAGTCAGCAAATACTAGAAGAATTTGCTATGGCTATTAATGTATTTGAGTGGAAAAATGGTGAGTATGTAGCTTTGTCGGGTAATGAATTAAATAACACTGTTACTATCGACAAAGATTTGCACTGGTTCCAATTTAATACCAAGGCAAATGGTAAGCAATTCAAAATCGAATGTTATCCTGGTGGTGATTTGACTCCTGCTGAACAAAAGAATGTACAAACTTTGACATTTGAATTTGTTGTCGTGGACGGATTTAATGTGTACAATGCGGCTGATTTGTCTGCAATCGACAACGAGAATATGCAGGGTAAGTGGACTGACCTCAAAAATGCTTGGATGGAGTCTGGTGCTGCAAATGGCGATTTGTTTAATGTAAACACAAACACATTTATTCTGCACAACGATATTAAGATTACTGACGATATGATTCCTGCACTACACTTCTGGACTGCTGAGGAAGTGGCTGGTGCTGCTGACGCTGAATATGCTGTTGGCTCATTGAAGGACAGTGCTTCAATTGACAGCAAACCTTATGCTTTTGTCTACAAAAGATATGTCAAGGCTAGTGCAAATGGTGGTGATACCTTTAAGTTGGAGGGAAACTATTTCAAAATTTCTGCCCAAGATTTGAAGCTTATTGTTAGAGAGGGCGACGACGTTAGAGCAGACCCTAACGGTGCAATTACTACTCACACCTCATTGTTCTGCATTATGGCTAATTCTCCCCTAAATGTTTCCGCGGTGGATGCAAAAGTTGATGACGGAACATATTCTAGTTTTACCGAGGCAGAAAAGGCAGTTTCGGCAAAAGTAGAGTTTAATAATACTGCATTTATAGGTAATTCGGGTAAGGGTGACGATGCTTTGGTGAGTGGCGGAATACTCATGACCAAACTCGACAAAATTATTTCTAAATTTAATAACTGCTTGGCTCAAAGATGGTTTATTTCGTTCTTTACTCAAAGAGATGACTATACTATGAGTAAAGACCAATTCCTAGCAATGACTATCAACAAAACTAATGCTTTTGATGCGTACAATACTATGATTTACAACTGGGGTGGTTCAGTTGCTATAAAGGATAGCCACCTTATCGGTGCTGGCGGTCCTATTATGATTAATGACCATGTGGATGAAACTAATTCAAATGGTGGTAGTTCTGCTGATGTGATTGTCGACCAAAACAGCATTATGGAATCTTATGTAGTTGGTTCTGAGGGCTGGTTCGCAACTTACGGAGCAGCAAAAACTTTGATGGGTAGTATCAAGGCGCAAAACGGAGTTTTCCAAGCAGGTATTTCTAGCGGTACTGATACTATCAAGAAAACATTTTGCGATAGTAACGAAAAATTAAATTTGATTGGTGCATTTAAGGCGGGTTCTTCGCAAGATGCAACCTCAACTTCCATCAATGCAAAATACACCAAAGAGGGTGCAAGTGTAAATCTTGAACTCAAAAAAGGCGATACTTATAAAGGTATTGTTGAACTTGCTGTAATTTCTGGTATGTTGAGTAATTCTGATATCAAGGAGGCTGTTGAGCAATATATGACTGGTAAGAGTATTGGCAGATATGACGCACTGAAAGAGATGATTGCGTTTGCAAATACCCCAGAAGAGCAAGTCCCTGATGAGATGAAAACTGCTTGGACACAAATGCAGCAAATCAAGAATGTATACGGAAATAATTTGGCTGAGCAACTGGCTGCTTGTGAAAGCTCTGATGAAAATGTATACAAGCAATCAGTAAAGTATGCTGTTAGTAAAGGCATTGTGTATGTAGGTACTAATGGGCTTGTTTGTATGCCTGATGGTAACGACTGGGTTACTGGGCTTGAGCCTAATGCTGACCTATTCAAGGAAGCGCAAGGTACACTTTATGCATACGTTTACGGGGTACTCGGTGTGGTAATGACAATCTCTGACTATGAGAACCCAAGAGTATAATTGTGTAACAAATAACCAAATATTTAGTTGCGTATAATCAAAAAAGCACCCTGCGGTGCTTTTTTTGTTTTTTGGGTTCGTCAGTGCTGGTTTTAACTTACTTTGCTTTTCTATCACGGATAAAG